>JACQHN010000406.1 GCA_016199015.1 Nitrospira defluvii | reverse complement strand
TGGCTGCTGAGCGCGACTTGAAGCGGAGGAGGTGTTTGTTTCGGTATTGCTAGAATCGGGTCTGGAAGGGAAGGCCGATCCGGTCTTGTCCGCTGAGGAAGTCGGTGACCAACCTCCTTTTGACAACAAGAATGCGAGGCCGCCGAGGATAAGAACCAGGGCCAGTACTCCGACCGCGACCGGCGCAAAATTATACGCTCGCCATATGGATGTGCCCTGTGGTGGCGGTGGAGACTGCGACGTTGTTTTGGGCCGCGGGAGGATATCGGTCGCTTCATCCTCTGGGTGGGGCCGAGACAGGTTAGTCTGTGGTTGGCTGGCTGGTGGCTGGGCACCTGGTTCTATCTGTGGCCGCGCAGTCTGTGGGGATGGGATGGTCCACGATTCATGGGGCGGAGGAGTAGGCCCGACCCTTGTCGGACGCGTGATATGAGTCGGCGGCGTTGCGATGATGGTGGGGGCGTCTTCAGCCTCCTCCTTGGGCAAGGAGGCCAGACATTCCTTTAACTGGCTTGCAAGAATCGCGGCCCTGGGCGTCCGATATTCCGGGTCCCGCCGGACAAGGTCTTCGACAATGGCTTTCACAGTCGATGGCATCTCGGCGGAAAACGTCAGCGGGATTTCATATTGCGGATCAAGAAGCTTGCTCAGGATACTGGTCTTCGGCATGTTCCGGAACGGAGTATGGCCGACGATCATTTCGTGGAGGACGATGCCTAAAGAATAGAGGTCGGTGCGGCCGTCTACCTCTCTGCCTCCGGCCTGTTCCGGAGACATATATTCCGGCGTCCCTATGATTTGCCCCGTGCTGGTAATCGACGCTTCGTCCAATGCAGCCGCAATGCCGAAGTCGGTCAATTTGACACGTCCCCTGGTATCAACCAAAATGTTGGCTGGTTTGATGTCACGGTGAACGATACCTTGGGAGTGCGCGAAGGTCAGCGCATTGGCGATTTGTAGCGCGATGTCGACACTTTCGTGGATGGGAAGCGCTTTGCGGGCTTTGATCCTGGCGCGGAGGTCCATGCCGGGGAAATATTCCATCACAATAAAGTGGGCTCCCCGCTCTTCTTCGACGGAAAAGATTGTGACGATGTTCTCATGATGGAGGCGAGCCATCGCGCGGGCTTCACGGAGGAAGCGCTCGGTGAAGGAGGCATCGCCGGAGAAATGTTCGTGGATGACCTTGATCGCGACGAAACGATTGAGGGTGCGGTCTAACGCCTTGTAGATGACCCCCATGCCTCCCTTGGCGATTTCTTCCTGGACGAGGTATTTCCCGGAGAAGATGAGGTCGGGCATCAGACGCCTATTGTGGGGAGTTGCAACCGTGTTCCTAATGGGCTCATAGGGTATACGAAAGCCTTGCGTGAGAACAAGACTGTGTGACCGGAAGGTGAAGCTGGCAAATGTTTGTATTGTGAGTGGAATTTCCGGCGTCCCTCCCGGAGTGGCAGCCCGTGTTATAGGCCGTATTCACAAGGAATGGCTGTCGGGATGACAGAATGAAAGAGATGGGGTGCCGAATCTGCGGGACGGCTTCGAAGGAGTGCCGATTGAAGGAGCGCATACCGATGCCGTGCCTGAAAGCGACGCTCAAGGCATGATTATTGAGTGTTTCCGGTGCTGGGATCGCTAGACATGATTCCTAATGAGAATCGAAGGGAGGCAGATGATGAATCGTACGAAACACTGTCTGATCGCACTTATTGCAGTGTCGGCCATGGGATGTCAGGGCGATATGGAGGTGCGGGACAAGGGCGCTTCAGATACGCGGACCGCTAGTTCGACCAATCCGCCAGGCGCGTCAGCTGTCGCCTCGACCCCGGTCCAGAGCTCGGCCGCCTCCACAGCAATTTCAACCGCGCACAATGGCCAGGGAGCTATAACCGATTCGAGTTCGTATACGGAAGTGGTGGGGCAAGAGGGAGTGGTGGATTGGACGGCGGGTATTGTGACTGCCTCGGGGATCGGCTTCCCGCCGGCCGACGCACTCAACAGCACGCAGGCTCGATTATTAGCAAAGCGCGCGGCCCAGTCCGTCGCCTATCGAAACCTTTTGGAGGCATTCACGGCGATCCGTGTTGATTCCACCACGACAGTGAAAAACTACGTGGCAACAAGTGACGAGATTCAAGTGAAGGTTCAGGGGATGGTAGAGGATGCGAAAATTATTCACGAGCGGCAGTTGGAAAAGGGCGGGTATGAAGTCACGCTGCAAATGAAATTGACTGGACGCGTATCGGAGACGTTTGCGCCGAAGAATGCACCGCCGGCAAAAAGGCTCGTTGCAGAAACGCTTCCGACTGCGCCGCCCAAATCGGGCATGGCCTATACGGGACTCGTCGTTGATGCACGCGGCATGGGGGTTCGTCCAGCGTTGATTCCTAGAATTCTGACGGAGGATGGTCAGGAGGCCTATTCCCAGAGCTATGTCCTGGCTAAGTATCGGCAGAGCCAAGGAATCGCTGCCTATGTATCTGATCCTGCTGCTGCAAAGACCCACCCTAAGGTCACCGACAATCCACTTTTTGTGAAAGCGCTCCGACCCGCAGGAAATAGCCAGACAGATCTCGTCATCAGCAATGCCGCCGCGCAGACAATCCATGGCGTAAAGGATCACTTCGAATTCTTGGAGAAGGCGCAAGTTATTCTGATCGTCGATCGGGCCGGTTCCTAATGATGGTGAGAAGCGAGATGAAGAATCCGGCGACGCAAACAGGGTGTTGTAATGGCAAGGATTTGGCATGCAGTGAGGCATTATGAGTAGCAGCGCGCGATCGAAGTGGTTAATCAGTACCTGGGGTGTAATCGTGTTGATGTTGGTGCCGTGGATAGGGTTTGCCTACGCGAGTCAGACCCCAGGGGAAACCGGGCCGGTAGAACCAATTAAAGGGTCTGCTTGCTATAAGTATGGTGACAATGAGACCCCCGTTCAGGCTAAACGTGCCGCGATCACATTGGCCCAAGAGGACGCTGTTCGTCTTCACAGGGTTTTTGTTCAGTCCTCCTCCAAAGTGAAGAATCTTCAGCTCGAAGAAGATATCGTACAGACGGCCAGCGCAGGGATGCTCGAGCAGGTCCGAGTGGAGAAAGAGGAGAAGCATGGCCAGGAGATCTGTATCACAATTGCAGCGAGGATGAGTCCCGTGTCGATGGACGAACTCATCAAACAACGAATTAACGCGAAAGAGATCTCACAGCAAGCACAAGCTCCCATGGTTACGGCCTCTGCTGGTTTTGGACTGCGAGTGTGGACCGATCGACCAGACGGACGCTTTACCGAAGGCGACCAGGTCGTCATCCATGTGCTGTCCGACCGCGACGGCTATCTGAAGCTCGACTATTTTCAAGCCGACGGGTGTGTCGTGCACCTGGTGCCAAATTTGTATCGGGGGCAGGCCTTCATTAAGGGCGGGCAGACCTATTCGTTCGGCAGTGCTGGTTCGCCGGAACAGTTCACCGTCACAGATCCATTTGGGACTGAAACCATCAAGGCCATTGTGGGCGTCAAGCCGTTTGATCCCTCCCTTCAAGGAACATCTTCTGAGTGCGACGATGGTCGTGCCTATGTGCAGGGCCTGCAGAATGGCTTACGCGGTCTGAAGGTGGCGGGCGTCGAGCAGGCGGTGACGCTGACGACCGTGAGTCGCGCAGTCGAGGGATATCGAAAAGATCGGCGTTGAGGTAGTGCCGACCAGTGAACCGCCTCCTCGCATCCACAGTCCTGTGCATCTTGTCCGACAATACAGATTTCGCCTCCGCTAAAGAACAGCCCTGATTCCCTCCAGGTTCGTGAAAAGCGGACGCCACAGGAATTGACCCGACAGAACTTCACCTGTGGCTTCACACCTGAGCCGACGTTATTCTGCGCATTCCGTCCCCATTGGCAGTATCTAATCGGATACTGAAGTGTATCTGTTCTGAGACAGTTCAATATAAAAATATTTCATCGTCGAGCTTAGCCGGCAATGGAGGTGTATTTAATCATACTAATCATATCAAAGTGTTTAGTAGTACTGTCCTTTATAACCGGTATAACCGGTTTCTGGCGTCAGCCGGTACACGATGTGCACACGTCATAAGTCTCCATTATGTCTAAAACGCCTGGATGGAGGCTACGGAGATGGTGGACAAACCTAACAGCTGGAGCGTGCCCCACGCAGGAACGCAAACGCGTGCGAAAAAATGTCAGAGAAGAATTCAGCGGATACAGAGTCTTGTAAGTCAACTGCTCACCAGTTCCGACGCAATTGTCCTCGCACTCACGATTTTCGCGCTCACGAGTTTTCTGAGTGCTCCCGTGCTCGCGCAAATCGGTATTCCGTTGCCACCGAAGCCACCCGAGTTGCCGGTAGAGCCGCCGCCGGCTCAGCCGCCGACGCTTGAAGTGCCGCCACCGGCCCCGCCCGTTCCTGGTGAGCCGATTACCGGTCCCAAGATCTTCGTCAAGGACGTGCATCTGGTAGGGAACACGGCGTTCACCTCGCAACAACTGGCGGAGGTCACGGGACCCTATACCAATCGCGATGTCACCGCGGAAGAACTCGAGGCCTTACGACTGGCCCTCACGTACTACTACGTCAATCACGGGTATGTGACCTCGGGTGCCCTCATCCCTGAGCAAACTGTGACGGATGGCCTTCTTACGGTGCAGATTGTCGAAGGCAAACTGGCTGAGATCAACGTGGAAGACGCGCGCTGGTTTCGCCAGTCGTATTTTCAAAGTCGGATTGATGCGGCGGCCGGCCCCCCGCTCAATGTCGGGGCATTGCAGGAGCGGTTACAGCTGTTGCAGGCCGATCCCCGCATTCAACGCATCAACGCGGAACTCCGCCCTGGTCTCGCGCGGGGTGAGAGTGCGTTGAATGTCCGTGTGGCGGAGGCCAATCCCTTGAAGGCCTGGCTGGAGTTTAATAACTTTCAATCACCCACCGTCGGGGCCGAGCAGGGGTTTATCACCCTCGCGCATCAAAATCTCTTCGGATTCGGTGACCAGTTGAGCCTGCAATATGGGCGATCGGCCGGAGTCGACCCCATTCTCAATTTCAGTTACGCGATCCCCGTGAATCGATACGACACCACCGTTGCACTCCAATACCGACGGTTTGATTTTACCGTCAAGGAAGACCCGTTTGAAGATCTGGATATTCGGAATAAGGCGGAGATCTTCGGCATCTCCCTGCGCCATCCGGTCTATCGTAAAGTCGATCAGGAATTTGCCCTCACCTTGACCGGTGAACACGAGCGAAACAAGAGTTTCCTGTTGGGACAGCCCTTTGAATTCATTGCCGGGTCTCCCGATGGGAAGTTTCGTGTGACGGCTCTTCGATTCGGCCAGGAATATACCCGCCGATCGGTCGATCAGGTGATTTCCGCTTTATCGCGATTTTCGGTCGGCATCGGCGCCATGGGCGCCACGTCTAACGCAGATTCAAATCTGCCGGACGCGCGTTTCTTTTCCTGGATGGGCCAAGCTCAGCTCATTCGGCAATTGCCCTTCTGGCGGACACAGTTGGTGGGGCGGGGCCTCGTCCAATTGTCGAATGACCACCTGTTTCCGCTCGAACAGGTGGCCGTTGGAGGCCGGTACAGCGTCCGCGGCTATCGCGAGTACACCTTGATTCGCGACAACGCGGCGATGGCGTCGGTCGAACTGCGGGTCCCGGTCTATACAACCAAGGCCGGCGTGGATACGGTCTTTCTCGCGCCCTTCTTCGATATTGGCCACGGGTGGGAGACCAACGTGTCCACTCCTACGAGCCCTCCGAAGACCCTCTCCAGTGCCGGCATCGGGGCGATCTGGAACTTTTGGCGTGGAAGCCGATTTGAGGTCTATTGGGGAAAGCAGCTCAAGAAATTCGATACGGGGCGCGACAACTTGCAGGACCACGGCGTGCATCTGCAGCTGGTGGTTGAGGCGTTCTGATTTGTACATGGGCACATGCGATTGACCTGTCTCTCTATGTTAGGAGGCCAGACATGATTGCCATGCTGTTCGAGCGGTGCTGGTTGACACGAATGGTATGTCTGCTTCTTGCAGCTAGCGCATTTGTATGTGGGGACGCCTATGGTCAGATTGTCCGCGATGGAAGTCTAGGGCAAACTGCAGGGCCTCTCGCGGGACCGAACTTCACCATCGGAGCACAGAACGCTGCAGGACAGATTCGCGGGAACAACCTGTTTCATAGTTTCAGTGATTTCAATGTAAATACGGGACAGACTGCGACATTCACAGGACCGAGCAACATTGTAAACATCATCAATCGAGTGACTGGTTCGAATCTGTCGAATATTAATGGCAGTCTCACATCAAGCATTACGGGGGCGA
>JACQHN010000465.1 GCA_016199015.1 Nitrospira defluvii | reverse complement strand
CGCAGGAGCCCAATCCCCATTTCGATGCCGCGTTGCAAAAAGAATCGATCACCTGTGCCGCGTGCCATGTGCGAGACGGGGTCATTCTCGGCCCCTTTGACGATTCGGCCGCACCGCACCCGACGAAGTTCGATCCCAGCTTCCGCACGGCGCAGGTTTGTTCGCGCTGCCATAACGTGGTCTCGGGACCGGCGCAGTTTTATAATGTCGGCCCCTGTGGAACCTATGCCGAGTATGAAGGTAAGTACTTCATGCAGGAGCGAGGTTTCATCTGCCAAAGTTGTCACATGCCGGAAGTCGATCGTCCAGTCGCCGAGAATGGGCCGATCAGGCGGGGGCGACAGCATCTGTGGCGCGGGGGCCACGATCCCGAGATGGTGAAGCGGGCCGTGGCGATTCAGGTGAAGGCCGATCCTCCCGCTCCCAAACCAGGCGAGCAGGTCACGGTGACCTTGACGCTCATGAACGCGGGGGCCGGCCATAAAGTTCCGACCGGCGATCCGGACCGTCACTTTACGGTTGAATTCACGGTGAAAGACGGAAGTCAGCAGGTCTTGGCCGAGAAAAGCCATACCATGGGGCGCTGGATTATGTGGCAACCAGCCATCGTGGAATTGTACGATAACCGCTTGCTCCCGCTGGCCAGTCGGGAGTATCAATTCGCCTACCGCATGCCGGAGGCTTCGAAGGGGTTGACGCTGAAGGCCCGTGTCCGGTACCACATTCTGACCGATGGGCAGCACGAGATGTTGAAGAACAAATACGGCCTGATGGCAGACGATCCCTATGCCTATACGGTGTATGAGCGGGAGGTGCCGTTGAATGGGCAGCTGGCGGCGGCCTTCACCGACCCAGAGCCTGAGCCACCGCCGTTGGTCTGTTTGAATCCAATTGCGTCCAAGGGGTAAGTATCCACCGACCGAGATCGAGGAGCCCATGCAACATCCATTATTGATCGACAGCAACACCCTTCAGCAACGCTTGGGGCAACCCGGACTTGTGATAATTGATGTGCGCGGGAGAGCGGCCTACGAATTCGGCGGCCATATCCCCGGCGCCGTGCATTCCACCTGGCATGACTATAGCGACCCCGATGCCGTGGCCAAAGGTGTGCTGGATCCCGACCTGAAGCGGATCGAGAAGCGCGTGCAGGCGCTCGGCATCAACCAAGACAGCGAGGTGGTGATTTACTCCAACCCCTTCGACAATTGGGGCGATGAAGGCCGCATGTTTTGGATGTTGGAATACTTAGGCCACAAAAATCTGAAGGTGCTGGACGGCGGATGGGTCAAGTGGATCGATGAACGCCGGCCATTCGAACATGGAGCCGTGCGATCGACGCCTGGAAACTTCACCGCGACCCCGGTCGACTCGGCGATCATCATGAAGGAGGAGTTGAAGGGGATCGTGAGAAAGCCGCACCCCACGACGACGATTGTGGACGCTCGCAGTCTCGAAGAATACCTTGGGAAGGAAGTGTCCGGCATTCCGCGCCCCGGACACATTCCAGGCGCCGTGCATGTGGCCTGGAGCGGATTTCTCAACGCCGATGCCACGGTAAAGGACTTAGCGGCGATCAAAGCGCAGCTGGATATGAAGGGACTCAATACGACGCACGAAACGGTGTGTTACTGCACGGGTGGTGTTCGTGCAGGATGGCTCTACTTCATTTTGCGGCTCGCCGGGTATCAACATCTGCGCAATTACCCCGGGTCCTGGTGGGAGTGGAGCCGAGATTTCGCCTGCCCCGTGGAAAAAGATTTGCTCGCCTTGCAGAAGCTCTTGGGCCTGACGGAATCAACCGCTCCATCCGGGATGCGGCCGTCTTGACAGGATGCAGAGCCCTCTTTATGCTGAACACAAGCGATACGATGATGCGGTGCACATACTTACAGAGGAGGCGTTCCATGCAGACTGCTAAGTGGCGGGGAGTCGTAGTGGCTGGTGTCATGATGGCGCTCGTCGGCGCGCCGATGGTTTCCGGCGTGGCCTTCGCAGCAGGAAATAAACATCAGGCGGAAGCGGTGGAGCATGCCAAGGAAGCGGTCGCCCATGGGAAACAAGGCCATGCGGACGCGCTGGTGAAGCATGCGGAAACTGCGCTCAAGCATGCCGAGGGGGCGATGACTGAAACCAAGAATCCCCACGTTGCTGAAGGGATCAAGGGACTGAAGGATGGGATCGAACACGGCAAGGCCGGCCATGCTGATGTGGCGACCAAAGCCATCGAAAATGCCCTTCCCCACTTGTCAGAGGGCATGTAAGCATCTCTTGCGCGGCAACGAGGTCTGAGGCGAAACGGGCAGGGGAGTCCCTGCCCGTTTTTTGTTTGTTCTGAAAGGCCGCACCATGCGAGTTGGGTACTTCCAATTTGATCCGGTCTTCGGCGAGGTCCCTCGCAATCTCGACCTGGTGACGGCTCGACTTGAGCCGGTGGAAGCCGACCTCATCGTGTTGCCGGAACTGTTCGCGACCGGGTATCAGTTCGTGTCCCAAGAGGAAGTGCTGCGGCTTGCGGAACCGGTTCCGGACGGAGAGACCACGAAACGGCTGGTTGATCTTGCCGGACGTCGAGGAGTCACGATCGTGGCAGGGTTGCCGGAACGGGCCGGCGCGCATTGTTTCAATTCGGCGGTTGTGGTCGGACCGAAGGGATTCATCGGCTGCTACCGGAAGACCCATCTCTTTTTCGAGGAAACGCTCTTTTTTACGCCGGGCGATAGCGGCTTTCACGTGTGGGATATCGGATTCGCCAAAGTCGGCGTCATGATCTGTTTCGACTGGTTTTATCCGGAAGCGGCTCGCACGCTGGCATTGCAGGGCGCGGATATCATTGCGCATCCTTCGAACCTCGTGCTGCCGCATTGCCCGGACTCGATGGTGACGCGTTGCTTGGAGAATCGGGTGTTCAGCGTGACGGCGAATCGGATCGGCAGCGAAGCCCGCGGCGGAAAGGATCGGCTGACCTTCATCGGGATGAGCGAGGTCGTCAGTCCGCGCGGCCACATTGTGCATCGCGCCCCTCGTGAGACCGAAGACCTGACCATCGTCGAGATCGATCCGACTGAGGCCAGAACGAAGGCGCTCAATGCCTACAACGATCTCCTGCGCGACCGACGCCCGGCCTTGTACGGCGCGTAACGCCGCACGGCGACCTGTTTATGTCTCAACTTGCGTCACCCCGCGAGCACACGGTAGGATGAATCATGACGACTCCCCTCGGGAAAGGTATTCTTCTGGTGGCCGCGCCGGCGTTAAAAGATCCGAACTTCCGGCAGGCGGTGGTGCTCTTGTGTGAGCATGGGCCGGAAGGCGCGCTGGGAGTGATTGTCAACCGGCCGACGGGGATGTCCATCTCCGAGGCACTCCCCCAAGTCCCGATCTTGGAGGGACAACCGCATGTGCTGTATGCGGGCGGGCCAGTCCAAACCAACCAGGTGATGATGCTCTATCGTATCAATCAGACCCCTGAGAATTCGCACCAGGTATTCGATGGCGTCTGTCTTGGTGGTGATTTGGAGATCATGGAGCGCATCCTCACGCAGCAACCGGGAAAGGAATCGTTTCGCGCCTATCTGGGGTACTCGGGGTGGGGACCGGGGCAGCTGGAGTCGGAAATGCAAACAGGCTCATGGATCACCCGGCCTGCCGATCCGTCGATTGTCTTCGAGAAAAATCCCACAGAGATTTGGTCTGATATCGTCCTGTCCCTAGACGACGAGTCGCGGCATTATGCAGACATGCCGTTCGATCCCTCCTGCAACTGAGAAGCAAGAGCGTATAGCGAATAGCTGATAGCGTATGGTTCGGGCCCACATGGTCCGATCGTCATGTCTCACTATAAGGCATCAGCTATAGGCTATCGGCCATTCGCTCTTTGGACTCCGTTCGCATCCCCCAACACCGTCGCCAGAAATCGTCCCGTATGGGACTGTGCGACCTTCGCCACCTGTTCGGGGCGTCCTTCAGCGACGATGTGCCCGCCTGCTTCGCCTCCCTCCGGCCCGAGGTCGATCACCCAATCGGCCGTCTTAATGACATCCAAATTGTGCTCGACGACGATGAGGGTGTTGCCGGCGTCCACGAGTTTGTGCAGGACGGTCAGCAGCTTCTTAATGTCGTCGAGATGCAGCCCCGTGGTCGGCTCATCCAGAATATAGAGCAGATTGTGTGCCGACGGATCTTTCAATTCGGCGGCGATCTTCAACCGCTGCGCTTCTCCTCCGGAAAGGGTTGTGGCGGCTTGGCCCAGCCGCAGATAGCCCAGCCCGATCGAGGACAGCAGGTAGAGCTTTTCGGTCAGCTTGGGTGAGCCGGAGAAAAACGCCTGTGCCTCCGTCACCGTCAGGTTCAGCACATCGTGGATGGTCTTGCCGCGATACCGAATGCCCAGGACTTCCGGTTTGAAGCGCCGGCCGTCGCATTGTTCGCAGGTGGCATAGATGTCTTCAAAGAAATACATTTCCAACTTTTCATAGCCGTTCCCCTCGCAACGTTCGCAGCGCCCCCCGGCAGAGTTGAAGGAGAAGTGACCGGGCGTCAGGCCTCGTCGTAGCGCATCTCGTTCGGTGGCGAACAGATTGCGGATTTCGTCGAAGGCCTTCAAATAGGTGATGGGGTTGGAGCGGGGTGTCCGGCCGATCGGCTGCTGGTCGATCAGGCGCACGCCTTTCACATGTTCGAGTCCCTTGATGGCTTGAAATTTCCCCATCGGTAAGGATTCGACGCGAAAGGCGCGGGCTGCGGCCCGATACAACGTCTCCTCGATGAGCGTGCTTTTCCCCGATCCGGACACGCCGGTCACACAGACCAGCATGTGGAGCGGAATCCTGACCACCAAGTTCTTCAGATTATGTTCCGCGGCGCCCGCGATGCTGAGTACCTTGCCGTTGCTGGAGCGTCTGGTTTTCGGAAGAGGGATGGTCTCTTCGCCTTGCAGGTAGCGGGCGGTGAGTGACGTCGGATCGGCGAGGAATTGCTCGCGCGGCGCCGCGCATACGATGTGGCCACCCTGTTTGCCTGAACCGGGGCCCAGTTCGACGATGTGGTCGGCGGTTCGAATCATCATCGGGTCGTGTTCCACGACGATGACGGTGTTGCCGTGGTCGGCCAGATCGCGGAGGATACCGGCGAGGGTGGCGGTGTCGCGCGCATGGAGTCCGATCGTCGGCTCATCCAGCACGTACAACGTGCCTACCAAACGAGAGCCGAGTTGATTGGCCAGGGCAATCCGTTGGGCTTCTCCGCCGGACAGCGTTTTGGTCTGGCGAGAAAGCGTCAAGTAGCTCAGCCCGACGCGCAGCAGAAAGTTCAGCTTGGCCTGCAACTGGCGGAGGATGTCTTTGGCGATGTCTGCGTCGAATGTGGGCAGGGCCAAGCGCTGAAACCAGGCGGCTGCGGCTTCAATGGTGAGTTCATTGAGCTGCACAAAGTCGTATCCCGCCAGCTTGACGAACCGGGCGGCCGGTTTCAGTCGGCTGCCATGACAGGTCGGGCAGGTGGCGGGACTGCGGTAGCGGCTGAGCAGCACCCGCACATGCAGCTTGTAGCGCTTGGTTTCTAAATAGTCGAAGTATTGCCGGATGCCTTCAACCTGGTCGCTGCCTTCCCAGATAAGCTGCTGCACCTCGGTGGGAAGTTCCTGAAAGGGGGTCGTCAGATCGATCCCCTGCTTTTTCATCGCCAACAACATCTGTTTCTGCCACCAGTCCGAGCCCGGCTTGCTCCAAGGCTCAATGACGCCGCCGGCGAGCGACTTGCTGCGATCCGGGATAACCAGGGCCTGGTCGTATCGCAGGATGTTGCCGAATCCTTTGCACTCCGGACAGGCGCCCAACGGATGGTTGAATGAAAACAGCAACGGACGCAACGGCTCGAAGGTCCGTCCGCAGCCCTGACAGCGAAAGTGAGTGCTGTAGGTCCGGAGCCCATGCCCGATCACCTCGACCTGGCAGATGCCCTCGGCTTCCTGGAACGCGATCTCGATGGCTTCGATCAGCCGATGGCGATTGTCCGGTCTGAGAACGAGTCGATCCAGCACGACGTGGATGCCCGACTCGCGGGTCTCCGGGAGCACGCCCTGCTCGTGGAGGTCCAGGAGTTCCTCACCGCACCGCAGCCGGGTAAAGCCACGTTTCAAGAGCGAGTCGAGCAGCGACCGGTCGTGGCCTGGACCCAGGTCCTTGATGGGGAAAAGAATCATCGCTCGCGCATCGGGGAATTGCGCCAGCAACTCCTCGGCCAGTGACCCAGGGTGGTAGCCCCGCGCTTCCTGGGTACAATCCGGACAGACGGGCTTCCCGATTTTGGCGAAGAGGAGCCGCAGGAGATCAGCGAGCTCCGTGGCGGTGCCGACCGTCGAACGGGCGGTGCGGATCGGATTTTTCTGTTCGATCGCGATTGCGGGGCGAATGTTGGTGATCCGATCGACGTCGGGCCGGTTCACCTTATCGAGAAACATCCGCGCGTAGGTCGAGAGCGATTCCACATACCGCCATTGTCCTTCGGCGAAGAGGGTGTCGAAGGCCAGGGACGATTTGCCGGATCCGGACAGGCCGGTGATGGCGGTGACCTGGTTGTGGGGGATCCGCAGGGAGATATTCTTCAGATTATTCTGGCGCGCGCCTTCGACGATCAAGTCGTTG
>JACQHN010000039.1 GCA_016199015.1 Nitrospira defluvii | reverse complement strand
GCTGCGGCCTTGCTGGACAGCCTTTTTGATCATCCTGTGGACGTACCATAGGTTTTCGGATGGCTGTTGGAGAGGACGACTTGTCAGGCAGTTTTCTTCCGCCGCTTCGTCTTGATGCCCACCAGCAGGGAAACCTGTGCTTGCCGAGACAGCGCCTGATCGATCCTGCTTTCCCCGTTGGTCGTCAGAATGACCAATCCTTTGTGGGCCTCGATGCGTTGTAGCAAATGGGCTGCCCCGGCATCGGCATAATGGCCCGTGTCGCCCTTGCCCGCGCGTTGTGTGCCGAACAGCGCATCCGCCCCATCAAAGAACAGAATCGACCCGCTACGTTCAGCCTCATCGAACACCCGGTTAATATTCTTCTCAGTTTCGCCGACGTACCGGCTCACCACTGACGAGAGATTCACCTTCGCCAAATCCAGCTGCAACTCCTCGGCCACCAACTCGGCCGCCTTGCTGCGGCGGAGCGGCGTGGATCCGGACAGCACCACGACAGACACCGACGGCCGTTTGACGCGAGTCGTGGTTGCCCGGCGCACCGGAGCCGACTTTTTCGTCACAGCTTTCTTCACAGCCTTCTTCGTCATCTTCTTCACCGCCACGCGCGTTCGCCCCTTCACTGTGCGTCCAGCCATTATTGCCTCCCTTTCAATCGTACTCATATGTTATCCGCGCGCGCGTACCGCGCAACGCCGAGATGACCGTCCCCGCTGCTTACCGCTTCCGATCGAAGCCGGAATCCCGCCACTTTTCCAATAAGGCAATGCGCCGCTCCAATTGTGGAATCGTGGCCTGATCGACCCGCCCGCCTGTCCGCTTGATCAACTCCGCATTGAGGTACCGATGATCCATTCCCGTCTTACGTGCCACGGCTCCCACCAGGTCCCGATGTTTATCCCGCAATTTGTCCTTCTGGTCGTGGAGCGCCTCCGCCTGACCTTTCCCTTCCCCCGCCGGATCGCCCTCATCCGCGCCGATCAACGCATCCAGCCTGGCCACGCCGTTCAACGGAATATATTCTTTGAGCGAGGTGGCCGCCGTGCCGAACAACGTTCGCTGCACCGCCGGCATAATGTCTTCAAGAACGTGATCGCGCTCGACCTTGATGCGCTTTGCATAATGCACCAGCGTCGCATCCTTGGGCAGATAGAGCCAGGCCCGTTGCGGTTTCGGCACTTTGTCCTGCATCCGCACGAATCGCCCGACCACTTGGCGAAAGTACATCTCCGTCAACACATTGGTCGCATACACGCCGACACGAAGACGCGGAATATCGACCCCTTCGCTCACCATATTCACGGCGACCAGCCATTGCTGCGTCTTATGATGGGCAAAGGTTTCGATGGTCTTCGAAGCGGAGGGATCGTCGGACACCGCCACCTGCGCACGCGTCCCTGTGATCTTCGTGACCAGCTCCGCCACCTGCCGCGCATGGTCCTGGTTCATGGTCACGATGAGCCCGCCCGCATCCGATTGCTCCTGTTTACGCAGCCGCTGCAACTCGGTATGGGCATCGCGGAGTACCGGCTCGAGCCAGGTTTCTTGCAATAGCGCCGTCTTGAGCCGCTCCCGCTGGCGTTCAAAGGTCAACCCGTCTTCAAACGTGGCGCGATGCTCACGCCCATCCGAGAGCCATGTCAGTTCGCCCTCGTAACTTGGAAAGAGAATCGGTCGGCAGACCCCGTCCTTGATCGAATGCGAATACCCATAGGTGAAATCCGCCTGACTTTCACCTTGCTCATACCGCACATAGGGGATCGGATTATTGTCCGAACGAAAGGGCGTGCCGGACAGTGCCAGGCGGAACACAGCTTCAGCAAAGGCTTCACGCAGGGCCTTGCCCCAATCCTTGCCGTCACCGGCGTGGTGCAGCTCGTCGAGAATGACCAGGGTTTTTCGGCTGCGGCAGGCTCGCCGGAACACCTCCGGCGCCAGACAGACTTGCTGATACGTCACCACCGCCCCGTGATAGTCGCGCGCCTCGCAGGCCTGTTCGTTCGACAGCGCCGGATCCAGTTGAATGCCCACTTGCCCGGCGGCTGACGCCCACTGCGTTCGTAGATGGTTCGTCGGGCAGATCACGAGCACACGACTGGCCGCCCGATCGGCCAGGTACTGATGGGCGATCCGCAGCGCAAAACGGGTCTTGCCCGCAGCGGGCGTTGCCGTGACGAGATAGTCCACGCGCTTCTGTGCCAACACGTCCGACACGGCACGGGCCTGCCAGTCGCGCAACAACGCTTTCCAAGGCAAGAGGGTCACGCCCGCCTCATCACAATTATTCTCCGTCGCATTCAGTCACCTGGCGTCCCGCGTTTCACATCCATGATGCCCGTCTATCCGCCATCAGCCATATCCCATCGGCTCTCGGCTGCGAACGCACACGTCCGAGACAATCTGCGTAGGGTGTTTGGCTGCTGACTAGGATGGTGACGAGGTGTGCCGCGCGCCCTGCCGACACAAGCCGGCGGTCAATAGGTAGCCGGCGAGGGCATAGGTGAGACTCATCATGTATGTGCGGGATGGTATCGCAAAAACAGCCGGGCAACAAGGGGTCAAAAATGTTCTCGAGTGCACAGGGCAAACTATACAACTCGATGTTTCTGCCCGGCACAGCATAGAACTTTGTGAACACGAAGGGATAGGATTGAATAAGCTGCTAAAATCACCGCACATTATGCCGGATAGGGGAACCTCGCAATTCACCCACATGAGAGGTCGGACGATGCTCACATCAACCTCCATCACTCGGTATGTCTTCCTCACGGCTCTATTCGTTGCAGTTGCTGTATCCGCAGACAATCAGTTCGGGACACCGAAGGGTGAGGAAGGCACACGCATTTTTGCGGCGGAGGAACATCCGAACTATTCGGGACAGTTCCGGCTTTCCGGAGATCGGGCCATGCTCGTCGGGAGCATGCAGGACCAATCACCCTGGGACCATTTGGACTATGCGGGAAAGCGGCTACACGAAGTGCGCGGCCGAATCGACATCAAGGTCAACGAACGAGCCAATACGGGACAGGTCATCGCGGAATTTCAGGAAGGGGCAGATCACTATCGAATCGTGTTCGATCGGTTCATGGCTGCGCAGCCCTTTCAGAGCGGTGGGATCGCGACTCGCGTGTATGAACATGGCGATTCCGGCAATGGAGATCCCCTCTACCCTAAAACGTGGCTGTATTTAGCCGGCTGGGGCCGAGCCGATCTCTTGAAGAATGGCCAGATCCTCTATAAGGACTATGCCGCCCATTTTATGGTGATGGAGCGTTCTCGGAATCCTGAAACCCACCAAGTCCGGTATCCGATGAAGAGGGATCTTCCCGGCGGTGAGACAGACCCGGCGGGGATGGAGATCGATTTATGGGTACGGTCGAAAGAACAGCATACACAAAACTTTCCTCCCTTCGAAACATTCGTGCATCTCTATTGGGAGGACGTGACGTGGCATTAATGTTTCGGATCGCACAGGGACTCGTCCACGTCCGGTTCCGCTTTCTTGCCTTAGGCCTAAGCCTTGTGATGTTCGCCGGGCTCGGGACGGCTGAGGTCTCGCCCGATCAATCCTGGAATTTTGATGAGGATCAACCCAACTCCCTGCCGGCCGGTTTCCAGGTCGGTACCCTGTTCGACGGACGTCCCGCTGGAGAATGGAAAGTCGTGGCCACCACCAAGGCCAAAAGTCCGTCCCATGTCTTGGCACAGCTCCAAAACAAAGGCGCGGAGCATGCGTATAAAGTGGTCTTGATCGATGGAACCGAGTCGTCGGACATGGATGTCACGACGTCGTTCTTCGCTGTGGACGGAAAAGCCGATATGGGTGGCGGCATCATCTGGCGTGCGGCGGATGACCGGCACTACTATTTAACACGAGCCAATCCGTTGGAGCAGAATGTGCGTATGTATCGCGTGGTCAAAGGGGTGCGGCACCTGCTTCAGAACTCGGATCACACCATTGAAATGGGCAAGTGGCACAGGTTGCATGTCGTCGCGAAAGGATGCCGCCTGCAAGTCTATTATGATCAACACCCTGTCTTTGACCTGTGTGATGACACGTTCAAAGCGGGCAGGGTCGGACTGTGGACGAAGTCGGATGCTGTAACCTATTTCGATGAGCTCAGACTGGTGATCCACAAATAACTCGGCGTTCTATCACGTGACATCTTTAGCTGTCCTCGTAAGACAACGCACTTGTAAGCCGTTGGTAACTGCTTCACTCTTGAAATGAATTCAGTCTTGGTCTCAGACTCATTCCATCTCTATCATGTCCTCGCCACAAGACGAGAGCGACCGAAACCGGCCACGGGTTTTTTCCCGCGCTGGTGCAGAACCCTGCCAAGGCGCTCGGCACGCACGGGGCCGGGGTGACGGAATACTTCCCCGAAAAACGCCGCCTCCGCGCGCTGGCCTTCTGGATGGACGGGCGATGGGTCAAGGACTATGAAGTCGATATCGCCGGCACACCCTGCGAGCGCGTCATCGATACCGCCAGACTGTGCCGGTGAAGATTAATGTCACCACCAGATAATGGCTCCGCCTGGGCGTCCCCTGGACGCCCAGGCTGGCGAACGACAGATACGGAAGGTGATAGACGGACGGCGGGTTCACACGCTTTCGTCGCGCGACCGAAGGTCCCTTTAACTTGGTCTTCGAAGCACGGCCGTAGAGACCACACTTTCTCGCCCTAGGGAGATGCCAGACTGGCCTCCCCTGCGCGCATCGGACGAGCACTGCTTCATCGTGCACGTTCTGCGAGGTCCACGGCGCGATGAATAATAAGCGCCACGTTTGTGGACGCCGGCGAGATGGTAAGCCGGCCCTGTCTGCACAGAGCACGTCGGATCGCCCTCTCTCCTCAATCTCTACTCTCGAACAATCTCACCGCCACCTTTTGCCCCTTGATGCGCGTCCGCCCGAGAGCCTCGATGATCTGCCGGGCCGCCTCTTCCTGCACATCCACCAAGGAAAATCGCTCCTCGACCTCGATCGCGCCGATCATGCGCGAAGGCACGCCCGCTTCATTCGCGATGGCGCCGACCAGATCGCCGGGCCTGATGCCCGCCGCCCGCCCGGCCCCGACATAGACCCGCACCGTTCCGGCCGCCCGGCCACCACGACTCGGACCCCCTCGCGGCGCACGCGCACGATCCCCCTGCTGACCGGTCGATCCGTAGGAGGGACGTGACGGCCGATAGGGCTCCGGCACCCTCATCGAGGCCACTGGAATCTCTTCCTCCGCCCGTTCTCCACCATGCGAACGGTAGACCAACTTGATCGCCGCGGCAGCGATATCCGCCGGGTCAGCCGATCCGGCCAGTGCCTGGACGACACGGCGAAAATCTTCCAACTCGCCGGCCTCCAAGGTTTCTTGAATGGCGGTTTTCGTCCGCTCCAGACGTTTGGCCAGGAGATCCCCGAGGGAGGGTACCGGGGCAATCGTGATTTTTGCTTTCGTATGCTGTTCCACGCTGCGCAACAACCGTTGTTCGCGTGGCTCGACAATGGTCATCGCCGCGCCCTCTCGTCCTGCTCGACCCGTCCGCCCGATACGGTGGACATAGACCTCCAGCGACGAGGGGAGATCGTAATTGATCACATGCGAGACGGAAGGAATATCCAACCCGCGCGCAGCCACATCGGTGGCCACCAGCAGTTCGGTTTGCCCGGAGCGAAAGGCCTGCATGACACGATCTCGCTGAACCTGGCTCATGCCGCCGTGAATGGCTTCAGCGCGATACCCGCGACTATTCAACGCCGCCGTGACTTCGTCGACTTCTAAGCGCGTTCGACAAAAGACGAGGGCCGACTTAGGCGTGGCGATATCCAACACGCGGGCCAGGGCCGACACCTTATGCTGCCGCGCCACCACATAAGCGGTCTGCTGCACGCGCGGCGCCGCTCCCGCCTTCACCGGCTCTCGGGCAATCGTCACGTCGACCGGATTCTTCAAATGTCGGCGGGCAATGGAGGCAATCCGCGGCGGCATGGTCGCCGAAAACAGCGCCGTCTGTTTGGTCGCCGGGGTTTGTTCGAGAATGGCGTCGAGGTCGTCCGCGAAACCCATGTCGAGCATTTCGTCTGCCTCATCGAGCACGACGACTTGGAGATCGGCCAGTTTCAACGTCTTGCGGCGAAGATGATCCAAGGCACGACCAGGCGTCGCGACGATGACTTCAACCCCGCGACGAAGCGCCTGCAGTTGCGGTCCCATCGCCTGGCCGCCGTACAACGCCAGGACGCTGATCCGCAGTTCCTTGCCGTAGCGCTGCACCGCCTCACTCACCTGTACGGCCAGCTCCCTGGTCGGCACCAGGACAAGCGCCGTGGGTCGATTTCGCGGACCGTGTGCGATGCGTTGCAACAGCGGCAAGGCGAACGCGGCCGTTTTGCCGGTTCCCGTGGCGGCCTGGCCCAGCAGATCACGTCCTTCCAACAGCGGGGGAATCGCTTCGCGCTGAATCGGGGTAGGCTCCTCGTAGCCCAAGGCTTCAAGGGTCGTGAGGAGTGAGGCTTCTAACCCGAGTGCGGCAAAACCGGGAGAGAATCCCTTGGCCGCTGGTTCCGTCTGGGAATGCGTCGTGGTGTGTTTCATGAGGTGGGATAAACCTTTCTTGGTGGTGCTAGCAGGCTGTTAAAAACCATTGTGTGCCCTGAAGGCAGAAACATGTGTGACCCGGGAACGACGTGCAGAGCGCCCGCAAGATGTTCAAAAAGGCCGACCCCTTCCTTCGTCGTTTGTTAAGCGTGAGCAGTAATGCTCAATTTTCAATGTTGAGTGTTCGATTGAGCATTGAGAATTGAGCATTGAGCATTGAACCTTTCTGGGTAGGGTGAGATACGCTTCACGATTCACGCTTCACGGGTATTGAGAACGCCGCTGGCGGCCTGTTTCAACATACTGTTAGGTTCTCATGCCGGTGGGCCACATCGATTCCAGCTCAGGGAATTTTTTCTTGTAATCGTCGTGGCTCGTGCGAATGACCTTCAGCGCTTCGTCGCGCCCGTACATGCTCGTGATCTCGACCTTATGATGCGTCGATCCCGGCGCATGTTTGTACGTCAGAAAATAATGCTGCAGGCGGTCGAGGAGCGTGATCGGGCAGTCTTTGAGATCGGTATAGGTTCCATAGACCGCATCGTCCCGCATGACCGCGATGATCTTGTCGTCCGC
>JACQHN010000397.1 GCA_016199015.1 Nitrospira defluvii | reverse complement strand
TTTCGCCGTCATCGCTGGCTAGAAGTTGTACCAAGTTGAGAGCATGAAGTTGTCGCCGGCGAAGTGCTCCCCGGTCGACCATTCGCTCATGAGGTGATTCCACTCCAACGACGCGTACAAGTCGCCCCAGATATGGCGGACGGCCGTCAGATAGGTCCGATGGTTGAGCACATATTGCGTATCCGCTCCGGCGCTGGTGCCGCGCAAATCGGAATTCAGCGGATTGTCGAACCCGTAACCGGCAATGAGAGTGAGCCGTCGATCATAGGCATAATCCAACTCTCCCCAACCGACCACGGTACGGATCGCCTTTCCTGTGCCCAGATTTCGCTCCTGCCCGTACCGGAAAAATTCAACTCCCAGCGCCTGCCCATAGGCGATCTCACCGGTAAACTTCAATCGGTTGGTCAATGGCACCGCAAGCTCCGCTCCGACGAGGTACGAATTGATATCGTTCCCGGCGGGAATACCTCCGGCTGTGGGTGCGGATCGGTAATGCCGAAAGGCAGCATTCAGTGCCACCATGAAGCCTGCTTGGTCACCCGTTCCCGTATAGGCAAACCGAGTCCCGACATAGGGCATTTGTACCGGATCGTTGAACGCGTTTTCGGAACAGGCAAATCCGCTACTCCCGCAACTACCCGATGCCGCCGCGGCAGCGCCAGCCCCTTGGAAGGTTCGCCGCTGCGTCTGCGGTTGGATGGCCGACAACCCACGCTCGAATCGCATGACGGTCAGGAGACCGTTGACGTTCTCGTTAAATTGATGTTTCACGGTGATCTGCGGAAGACGCTGCCACAGATTCCCGTTGTAACCCATGATGGAGAAATCGATCAGGCTCGGATGGGACGACATGATCGGCGTCCAATCCATGCCGGCCGTAATGGTCGTCCGACTGTTGTTCGGCGAGTATTTGACGTTCGCCAACCGCAGGCGGGGCGAGATATTGCCCGCATTGTCGGTCTGGCTGTAGAAGTCTGCTTCGACGACGCCGGTGAGCGAATGGGTTCCATCCGTTCGGTCGGCACGTAACCCGAAGACGCTGTATCGAGGGTTTAACGTCGAGGAGGCATTGCTGCTCTTCCCGGCGGCTGTTGCATAGCCGTTGAACTGACCGGGGTCGAGCGGGTTGGTATTTCGGTTACTGTAGATCGCATCCAATTCGATGCGACCGTACGGGACAATGCTCCCCTTACCTTCGCCGGCAAAAGTGGGGGTCACACAGCCACCACAGATCACCGCCGGCGGTGTTTCCACATCTCGAAGTCGCTGACCAGCTCCTGCCGCCTCTCCGGCACTCTGCTCCTCTGCGCCGACTGTCGTCGCGACGACGGCGATCATCATCACGATCGCACAGAGTACGCATCCTCCTGTCCCTCGTGCATGCATCCTCCTGTCCCTCGTGCATGCATCCTGTTAGCCCTCCTAGTTCGGAACGATTCGACTGACACCAGACCGGAGGGGCTCGTGCGCAAAAAAAAACGCCCTTCCGGTCCAACCATCGGACCCAAAAGACGTCGTTGTCCTCTGCGCACTCGCTGTGTTCAACGAGTCAGGACGGCGTTGTCCAGACTTGCTGAACACAAGTGGGGTGTATACGCCTCCAAGCGATCGCTTGTCAAGCGAGGCAAGACATTGCTCTTCACACTCCTGCGACTTTCCCTGTGGTACACTACAGACCGCTGAAGCGATTCGACAACGAAACAGGAAGCGGTCCATGCACTGGCGTCAGACAGCCCTCGTGTTGTTCATTCTCCTGATGTCAGGCTGCATGACCGGCCCGCAAGTGGACGTGATCGTGCAGGAATCCGCGCAGGGCCGGGTTTACCTGGATCGCATTCCCGATCGCCAATTCCAAGCCACCCATCCCATTCGGCTCGACCAGACGCTCATCGAGCGCGGCTTGCAAGGCATCATAGTCCGTGAAGAAACCGGCCTTCTGCGAGCCCTGGGCATGAATCAAAAACCGACGGCGCCGGCATTCTCAGGATCGGAAATCGCCTTTCTCGCTCCGGCCATTACAGACGCATTGCGGCAAGCGGCGGCAGATCAACGGGTGGGATTTCGCCTGATACAGCGGGGAGAACGTGGATATGGAGAACGGGCCGGCGCCGCTGTCGGTTCATCCGAGCCTCCGCTCCGGCTCTCGCCGGAAGAAACCACAACCGGCTCCGTCTTCGCGTACGGCCGCTCGCTCTTCATTACGTTGACCGACTACCGCCAACGACGCGAGGATCCCGATACGGTCAACATGCCGAATCGCCGCCTTCCACAATCAAGCGGACGACTGAATCGCCATCTGACTTTTGTTCCGGCAGAGGCCCTGCGTTCGGACCAGTTCGCACCGGCCTTTGTCGATGCCCCGGCCAACGTCCTCATCATTGATTATGAGGCCCTGGCAAAACTCCCCGCCTCCTCAACGCCTTCGTCACTCTCCGGGCGCGCAACAGAAAATCCCCAGCCGTCCACCACAACGCAACCGGCCGGGCCAGCGGCTGCGGATAACGAACTTCAAACCATCAAAGAGGAGATGAAGAAGCGGGATTCCGAGGTGGAAGAGCTCCGGAAAGAACTCCAGGACATCAAACGGCAACTGGGTGGGCAACAGGGTAATCGGAACGGCACGCCTTCAAAATAACCCGCTCCGACACAACCATCAGAACAGAGACCGTACGGAACTAGTCGCGACGCTTATCGGCCCGATCTTCGATTTCACCGGCCAGCAGGATGGCTTCCGCAATCTCTCGCATGGACTTGCGAAGATCCATGCTTTGTCGCTGAATCAGCTTGAAGGCGTCCTCTTCAGATAACCGCTTCGCCCGCATTAAGTATCCTTTGGCCCGGTCGAGAAGCTTGCGGACTTGCAACGCCTCCTGCATCTCAAACGACTTCTCCAGCAAAGTCGTATGCTCAATCGAGATCGCAGCCTGATTGGCGATGGCCTGCATCAGTTTTACGTCCTCGGCCGTAAAGGTATGCGGCTTGGAGGTGTAGGTGTTAATAACCCCAATGGCTTTCTCCCGCACCAGCATCGGCACGCACAGGAGGGAACACAGCCCTTCCTTCGCCGCCATATCGGGATACATATAGGTGCTGTCCCTCGTGACGTCCGGCACGATGATCGGCCGACGATCCTGAACGGCGCGC
>JACQHN010000396.1 GCA_016199015.1 Nitrospira defluvii | reverse complement strand
TTGCGGGAGAAGATCTTCACATCGACGACGATGCCTTCCACGCCAGGCGGAACCGTGAGGGATGTATCCTTGACGTCCCCGGCTTTTTCACCAAAAATCGCGCGCAACAATTTCTCTTCCGGCGTCAGCTGGGTTTCCCCCTTCGGCGTGACCTTCCCGACGAGAATGTCACCCGGCTTCACTTCCGCGCCGATCCGGATAATCCCGCTCTCGTCCAGATCGCGAAGCGCTTCTTCACCGACGTTCGGAATATCGCGCGTAATATCTTCCTTGCCCAATTTCGTATCGCGGGCTTCTACCTCGAACTCTTCGATGTGAATGGAGGTGAACGCATCTTCCCGCACCAACTTTTCGCTCAACAGAATCGCGTCTTCGAAGTTGTATCCGCCCCAGGGCATGAACGCGACGAGCACGTTCTTACCGAGCGCCAGCTCACCGTGATCAATGGCAGGGCCATCCGCCAGCACTTGCCCCTTCTTAACGGGCTCCCCCACTCGGACCACCGGGGTCTGTGTGATGCAGGTATTCTGGTTCGAGCGCTGAAACTTGATCATCTCATAGACATCAAGGCCCGAATCGTTTCGCTTACGGCCCTCTTTCGCATCGGCACGTACCACGATCCTGGTGGCATCAACACTTTCCACCACGCCTTCGCGCTTGGCCTGCACGACATAACCAGAATCGCGCGCGACTACAGCCTCCATGCCGGTTCCCACCAACGGCGACTCCGCCTTCAGCAGAGGCACCGCCTGTCGCTGCATGTTCGATCCCATCAGGGCGCGGTTGGCGTCGTCGTGCTCAAGGAACGGTACCAGCGCCGTCGCCACACTGACGACCTGCTTCGGAGAAACGTCCATGTATTCGACTTTGTCGGGCGTGGCCGTAATAAAATCTCCGCCCGAGCGTGCAGACACCGTTTCCGAAACGAGCCGTCCAGACGCATCGACTTTCGAGTTGGCCTGAGCGATGATGTATTTGTCACCTTCGATGGCCGAGAGATACTCCAGCTCATCGCTCACCCGGCCCTTGACCACCTTCCGGTACGGCGCTTCAATGAATCCGAATTCATTGATGCGTGCATACGTGGCCAGGGAAGTGATCAACCCGATGTTTGGCCCTTCCGGCGTCTCAATCGGACAAATGCGACTGTAATGCGACGGATGCACGTCGCGCACTTCAAATCCGGCCCGCTCGCGCGTTAACCCGCCCGGCCCAAGAGCCGACAAACGACGCTTGTGGGTAATTTCAGCCAGGGGATTGGTTTGGTCCATGAATTGGGACAGCTGGCTGCTGCTGAAAAACTCTTTCACCGCTGCCACTACCGGCTTGGCGTTGATCAAGTCATGCGGCAGCACCGTCTCCATGTCCAGGAGATTCATGCGCTCCTTAATGCTCCGCTCCATTCGCACGAGGCCCAAACGGAACTGATTTTCCAACAATTCGCCGACGGACCGCACTCGACGGTTGCCCAAGTGGTCAATGTCGTCGATCTCACCCCGGCCAATCTTGAGATTCACGAGATACCGCACGACTTCCACGATATCTTGCGCGGTCAAGGTTCGCTGTTCGAGCGCAAAATCGAGCCCCAGTTTTTTATTGAGCTTCAGCCGTCCCACCGGCGATAAATCATATCGCTTGGGACTTAAAAACAAGTTGTCGAACAAGGCGCGCGCAGTCTCAACAGACGGCGTCTCCCCTGGTCTGAGGCGGCGATAGATCTCGACCATCGCCTCTTCCTTCGAGGCAGTGCGCTCCATATCAAGCGTGTCGAGGATCACCAGCGTGGCATTCGTCGTATCCAGGTAAATGACCTTGAATTCCTCGATGTCGCTCTCCAAGATCTTTTCAAGAATCTCTTCAGTGAGACGCTGGTTCTTCTCGGCCAGCGACTGCTTCTTGCCAGCATCAACAAGCTCCGTCAGCACCGCACGCCCGACCAGTTCGGCGGGCGTCACAGGAATTTCCTTAATTCCGGCAGCTTTCAACTTGGCGATCACAACCTTGGTCAGTTTCGCGCCTTCGCGAACGAGAGGGTCCTTCCCCCCCTTCTCCATGACTTCCGTCGAACACTTTAGGCCGTGATGGATCTCCGCATCGAGCTTCCTGAAGAGCTTCCCCTTGGAGACGCGAATCTCTTCCACGGGGTAATACATCCGCAGCAAGTCGTCGGTGCTATACCCGAACGCCTTCAGGAGAATGGTTGCCGGCATCTTCCGGCGGCGATCGATCCGAACATACAAGATATCCCGCGCATCGAACTCAAAATCGAGCCAAGACCCGCGATACGGAATGATCCGTGCAGAGAACAACACCTTCCCGCTGGCATGGGTTCGCCCCTTGTCATGAGTAAACGACGCGCCCGGCGAACGGTGCAGCTGGCTGACCACCACTCGCTCAGTTCCGTTGATGAGAAACGTCCCACGCTCAGTCATAAGCGGAAGTTCACCGACGTAGACTTCCTGTTCCCGAACATCCAGGACTTTCTTCTTGGGCCCCTTATCTTCCTTGTCGAAGACAATCAGCCGCACCCGAAGTTTCAACGGAACGGCATACGTCATCCCCTGCTCGAGGCATTCCCGCTCATCGTATTTTGGCGTTCCCAACGAATAATTGGAGAACTCCAGCGCTGCGGTGTTGTTGTAGTCCGTGATGGGAAAGACGCTGGCCAATGCCGCCTGCAACCCTTGATCCTTGCGACGATCCGGCTCGACCTCCATCTGGAGGAACTCCTCGTAGGACCGCTTCTGGATTTCAATGAGATCGGGAATGTCGATGCTCGTACGAATCCGAGAAAAATCCTTGCGTTCGACAAACTCCGAAAGAGTCGATTCCGACATTCGTTAGCCCTCCAAGCTCATAAGGAGATGAACGCCCCGCGCCATCCCACCGGACAACCCCGCACCGCAGATCACCGAG
>JACQHN010000415.1 GCA_016199015.1 Nitrospira defluvii | reverse complement strand
GGGACTATATCGTGTCCAACCAACGGCTGCTGGCCACGGGGTTCAAACCGGAATGGTCGCTGGAACGGGGAATCCGCGAGTTGATCAAGTGTTACACGATCATCAAAGCCGGCCAGTATGCCAATGTCTGAGGCGACGCCACGCCAGCAAGGACGTGCACGATGATCATCAGCCGCACCCCTTTTCGAATGTCATTCTTCGGCGGAGGCACCGACTATCCCGTATGGTTTCGCGAGCATGGCGGGGCCGTGCTCGCCACGACGATCGACAAGTATTGCTACATCAGTTGCCGCCGCCTCCCGCCGTTTTTTGAGCATCGCACTCGCATTGCCTATTCACGCATCGAGCTGGTGAACAACCATGAGGATATCGAACATCCCGCGGTCCGCGGCGTGCTCAAGTATCTCAATATCAACGACGGGCTGGAAATTCACCACGACGGGGACTTGCCGGCCCGCACCGGGCTGGGGTCCAGCTCATCGTTTACTGTGGGCCTGCTCCACACGCTGTACGCCTTGCAGCACATCATGCCCAGCAAAGCGCAGCTCGCGCAGGCGGCGATTCACGTCGAACAGGATGTGCTCGGCGAAGCCGTCGGATGCCAGGATCAGGTGCTGGCGGCACAAGGCAGCCTCTGTCGGGTCAATTTCTTTCAGAACGGAGAGATCGGCCATACTCCGATCGTGATGCGGCCGGATCGGCTCACCGCGTTCCAGAACCATTTACAGCTGTATTTCACGGGGTTTTCACGGATCGCGTCGGAGGTGGCCCGCGAGCAAATCGATCGCACGAAACAACGCCAGACCGAGCTTTTTGCCATGCTGCAGATGGTCCAGGAGGGCATTTCCATCCTCACCGGGGAGGGGGATTTGAGCGAGTTTGGAACATTGTTACATGAGGCCTGGATGTTGAAACGCCGTCTGACGTCCCGCATTACCACCCCGGCCATCGACGACATTTATACGGCGGCCAGGGGAGCCGGGGCGCTTGGCGGCAAGTTGTTGGGCGCAGGTGGCGGGGGCTTCATGTTGTTTTTCGCAAAGCCGGAGGATCACGAGCGGATCCGCATGGCCCTGCCGGGTTTATTGCAGGTGCCGTTCAAATTTGAGGGACTGGGCAGTCAGATCGTGTTTTATCAGGAGGACCATCTCATGTTGGATGACGTGTGGGCTCAGAGTTCGACCCACACGGCCTCACAGTTAAAGGCCTCCCTCATCGGAAAGGCAGCCTGAGAATGGGCGCGCTCGGCGAATGCGACGTCATCATTCTGTGTGGAGGGCTTGGCACCCGCCTTCAATCCGTGGTGCAGGACCGTCCGAAACCGATGGCCGAAATTCATGGCCGTCCCTTCGTGTCCCTGATCGTGGAGCATTTTCTGCGCCATGGCGCGCGACGATTCATTTTCAGCACGGGCCACCGCGGAGAGATGATCGAAGAATGGTTCGGACGCCACGGCGGGTCCTACGAAACGATGTTCATCCGCGATCCCGCTCCGCTCGGAACCGGCGGCGCCCTGTCGCAGGCCATGACATTGGTGCGGAGCAATCCGGTCCTAGTGCTGAACGGGGACTCCCTCTGTGAAATCGATCCGGAGCGGCTGTTGCGTTTTCATGCGCTCAAGCGGGCGCGCGCGACAATCGCGGTAACCCATCAGGAGGAACGCCAAGACACAGGGGCCGTAATGCTTGGCGAAGACGATCGCGTGCTCTCGATGGTCGAAAAGCCGCGTGCTCGGATAACGGGATATGACAATGCCGGCATCTATGTGTTTGACCGTGCCATCGAGCCGCTGTTCCCTGCGAATAGCCCCTGGTCTCTGGAGCGAGACCTGCTTCCCCGGCTGGTGACACAAGGGTTCTATGGATTCGTGACCGCCAATTCCCTGTACGATATTGGAACCCCCGAGCGGCTGGCGCGCTTCCGAGATGTCTGGCAAGACGCGTCGGCGTACCTGCCGACAATTCTGCTCCATCATGCACAGGGATCGATCTCGTAATGGCGCCTCGCACGTTGCCCACTCCACCCGTCCCTCACACACTCTCGTTCTCAGCTCGAGGTGAACGGTTGATCGGCCAGGAGATGTTCCGGGTGATGGATCGCGCCCAGGTTTTGGAACGGCAGGGCCAGTATATCTATCACTTGGAACTCGGCAACCCGCGTATGGCCCCTCCGCCTCAACTCATAGAGGCGACGATGCACGCGCTCCGAGCCAGACATCTCGGGTATACACCGATGGCGGGCTTGAAGGAGTTGCGTGCATCGGTGGCGGCTCGATATGCGTCGCTGACAGGGCAGGCGTTGACGGACGCCCATGTCGTCATCAGCCCGGCAAATCTGCTGATTCACCAATTTCTCGACATTACCTGCGATCCCGGCGATCAGGTCGTGCTTTTCACGCCGGCGTTTCCTTCCTACTGGGCGGCCGCGAGCCATCTGGGGCTTCAAGTCACCGCCGTACCGCTGGCTGAAGCAGATGGCTTTCACCTCACGCGCGGGAACGTGGAAACCGCGCTTGCGTCCAGGCCAAAGGCGATCATCCTCAACAACGCCAACAATCCTACCGGGGCCGTCTACACACCGGCCGTTGTGAGGAAACTCGCGGGCCGTTGCGAAGAAGCGGGGATCTGGCTGTTGAGTGATGAGACCTATGCCGACCTGACATTCGACGGCTCGTTCAGCACTCTGGCGTCAGCGCAGGCGGGACATGTCGTGGCGATCTCCTCCTTTTCTAAAGTGTTCTCGATCCCGGGATTCCGTACCGGCTACGCCCTGGCCCACGAAGCGGTGGCGGCGAAATTGGCGCTCTCCAATTCAACACTCTATTCCTGTCTTCCGGCCTTTACCCAACTGGGTTGTCTCGCCGGATTGACAGTCTTGGAAGATTACGTAACCGACATCCGAGCGCGCGGCGCCCGGCTGATCGGATCCTGCGTCGACCACATCAACCGTTCAGGCGTCTTACGCTGCAATCTCCCGGAATCGGGATTTTATCTCTTCGTCGACATTGCCGGCACCCATCTTGATGACCTGACCTTTTGTCGGCGCCTGCTCGACGAACAGCAGACCGCCGTCACACCGGGCCGCAGTTTCGGCCCAGCCTATGCATCATTCATTCGTCTGGCCACCTGTGGGCAAGAAGACGATGTGCTGGAAGGCGTCTCACGCATCATCGCCTTTGCGCAGGATCTCGGAGGTTGCCGTGTCCAAGCCGCTTGACGTGCTGCTCGTGACTCCTCCCAGCCGGGTGCAAGTCTATCAGGAACTGAGCCGTGATTTTGCCGCGATCGAACCGCCGGTCTGGTCCGGTTTGCTCGCCACCTTTCTGCGACAACACAGTTGCTCGGTCGCCATCCTGGATGCGGAAGCGCAGGGATTGAATCACGAGCAGACTGCGCAACAGATCGCCGTGATGTCTCCCAGACTCGCGGTCTTTGTGATTTATGGCCAACAACCCTCGGCCTCCACCCAATGTATGCCGGCCGGCCGAAAGGTGTGCGAGATTCTCAATGGCCTCAGTGACATTCCCACCCTGGTGATGGGAACACATCCGTCAGCTCTGCCCAAGTGCACGTTGCTCGAAGAGCCCTACACCTATGTCTGTCAGGGCGAAGGCCCTGCCACCATTCTCGGTTTGCTGATCGCCTTGCGAGCTCCGCAACATTCCCTGCGGGAGGTTCCAGGCCTGTGGCATATGGAAGACGGGACGCCGGTGGGCAATGCCCCCGCGCAACTGCTGACGAATCTGGATCGTGAATTGCCGGGCCAGGCCTGGGATCTACTCGATATGACTCGGTATCGCGCCCATAACTGGCACTGCTTCGGAAACTTGGACGCGAGATCTCCCTACGCCTCGCTGCAGACCAGCTTGGGTTGTCCCTTTACCTGTTCGTTTTGCTGCATCAATGCCCCCTTTGCCACGCCCATGCTGCGGACCTGGAGCCCGGACAATGTCATCGGCCAAATCGACCGCCTGGTCCGGGACTATGGTGTCACCAACCTCAAGATCCCGGATGAGATGTTCGTGCTGAATCGACGGCATGTGATCGGCATTTGCGACCGCATCATCGAACGGGGCTATCGCCTCAACATCTGGGCCTACGCCCGCGTGGATACGGTGCAGGACGAGGTACTGGCGAAACTGGCTCGGGCGGGATTTACCTGGCTGGGTCTCGGCATCGAATCCGGAAGCCAGCATGTGAGGGATGGCGTAGAAAAGGGCCGCTTCGGCGAACGTGACATCGTCGCGACGGTCGACAAGATTCGCTCGTACGGCATCCATGTCGCGGCCAACTATATCTTCGGATTGCCCGATGACACGTTGGAGAGTATGCGCGCGACGTTGGACCTCGCCCTCGCACTGAATACGGAGTGGGCCAACTTCTACTGTGCCATGGCCTATCCTGGTTCACCACTGTACGGCCTCGCAAAACAGAAACAATGGGCGTTGCCGGACGACCGGGGAGGGCCCGGGTGGATCGGCTACTCACAACATGCTTACGACAGCTGTCCCTTGCCGACCGAGAGCCTCACGGCAACAGAGGTGTTGGCCTTCCGGGATCGCGCCTTCTTAGAGTATTTCGGCCACCCGCGCTATCTGAGCATGCTGCAACAGAGATTCGGAGAACGTGTCGCCACCCACGTGACAGAGATGTGCAGGCACCAGGTGCGCCGTCGCCATCATGACATGACAGCCAGACCGGCTGCCTAGAAGGCTGCAAAATAACTACGTGAAGCCCTTTGAAAATCGATGAGTCAGACAGCTGGAACCACGAGTGCATATCCCCGCAGGATGCTCAAAACGGCCGTCCAGCAAGGCCGCAGCGATGCGAAGGGGCGAGGCGTACCCTTGGGGTACGTTGAGCCTCGGAGCGAGGCGAGAACGCCGCTGGTGGGCGTTTTCAGCATCCTGTTAGACCTGAAGGGAAAGGAGTCTCCATGATCAAGGTCGCGGACTTCATCATCAATACGCTGGCGGAACGGGGCATCGACAAGATGTTTGTGGTGTACGGCGCCGCCAACGGTGATTTGATCGATGCGTTTACCCGCACGGGCGCCGCGGAGTATGTCGCGGTCATGCATGAGCAGGCCGGCGGCTTCGCGGCAGAAGCCTATGCGAAGGTGAAAGGCGTACCCGGCGTGGCGATCGCGACCAGTGGGCCGGGCGGGATGAATCTCCTCACGGCGATGGGAAACTGCTTTTACGATTCCATAGGCTGCGTATTTCTGACCGGCCAAATCAATTCGCGCTTCTTACGGACTGATCCATCCATCCGGCAAATCGGGTTCCAGGAGACGGACATCGTGGCGATGGCGGCGCCGGTGACCAAATACGCCAAGATGATTCTGAAACCGGAAGACGTACGGTATGAACTGGAAAAAGCCCTCTGGCTCTGCCGGCAGGGGCGGCCCGGCCCGGTGCTGCTGGATATCCCCCTCGATGTGCAAAAAACACTCGTCGATGTCAAACAACTCATCGGCTTTGAACCGCCGGCCGCCGCGAGTTTCGATCTCGCCGTGGTGGACGAACAGATCACGCGATTCATCGCAGAGCTTCAGAAGTCAGAACGACCGGTCATTCTCGTCGGGGGCGGTGTGCGCTTGGCCGATGCGCAGGATGACGTGCGTGAATTGGGTCGCCGCCTAAACGTGCCCTGCTTCCCGACGTGGAATGCGCTGGATGTCATCACCTCTGACTACGAGAACTACGGCGGCCGTGTCGGCACCTATGGCGGAGCCGGACGGAACTTCGGCATCCAGAACAGCGACCTGCTCTTGTCCATCGGCAGTCGCATCTCCGGTCGGATCACCGGCGGAAATGTGCAGAGCTTTGCGCGGCAAGCCAAGAAGTATTTGGTGGAAATCGATCCGGCCATGGTGCAGCGAAAGTTCCAGCAGGTACCCTTCGATGTGAACATCTTGTGCGATGCCAAGGTCTTTACCCGGCGCCTGATCGCCGCG
>JACQHN010000392.1 GCA_016199015.1 Nitrospira defluvii | reverse complement strand
GTCCGATCCTCTCGCCCGGCGGGGCTTTTCTCGTTCGGCCTCCTCGACGGACTGCCAGTACGCCTACGTCGGCCTTACTTGCGAGAAACCCCGGCGGGTTTCAGTCTCGAACGCCTCGCGACGGCATTCATGAATAATCCGGGCTAGGGGTTGCGATAGCACAGCAGGGAAAAGGAATCGCGTAGGGGGGAGTTGTGCACTTGCTGAAGGATAAAGTCGCGGTTGTAACTTTGGCCATTTTCCTGGGCGGGTTTGCCGTGCTGTACTTATCCGGCGTAACCAGTATCGGGCATCTGATCGACAACTTGATGGCCGGCTATTTTCTGGCTTGGGGCTTGTATGTGTTCTTGTCCGAGGAGTCCCGAGCGGAAGTCAGGAATCGGTTTCTCCTGACGACCGCCATGTTGGCGATGACGCTTCTCAGTTTCGAATTTTGGGGGGCGACGGGACTGGTGGATTACCGGAAGGTGTTTCGGTCGTACTATCCTGCGTCAACGCTTCAATCGCCGGGATACGAGTACGATCCCGAGTTGCTATGGGTTCGCGAGCCCCACACTCGAATGGCAGGTGTCTTCGACCGAGGAAACATCGCCGGATTTTTCTGTCTCCCGCCTCAGAAGAGCCGGACGTTTGATGTCCGGTACGACCGGAACGGGTTTCGAAACAGCACCGATCTGATGAGTGCGGACATAGCTCTTGTGGGTGACTCCTATGTGGAAGCCCCGATCCTTGAGGAACCGCACACCTTCGCGGCCTATCTCTCGCGATTGCAAGGGGGGACCGTAGCAAACCTCGGCATGTCGGGTTATGGGCCACAGCAGGAGTTGTTCGTGCTCGAACGGTTTGCGTTGCCGCTCCATCCCAAAACAGTGGTGTGGGTCTTCTTCGAAGGGAATGATCTTCAGGATCTCCAAACCTATACCGAGACCTCAGCTTCGCTCGGTCCACAGCCCCCGGTTTTGGTCAGGCTGTGGTTTCGCTCACTGACGAGGAATTTGCTGGCGACGTTAGTCAACTATCAGCGCCGGTGTGTATCGGGGCAGGCTGTCGAAGACCACAGGGGGCTCTTCATTGATCGCCGGGGAAGTGAGATCCCGCTGTATTTCATGCCCGGAGAGGTGTTGTCTGCTAAAGACGCGCCGAAGATCGAACAGGCAGTCAAAATCCTTGCGCGCGCCTCCCAAGTGACGCTTCAGCAGGGTATCCGGCATGTTGTAGTCTTTGCGCCGACAAAGTACCGGGTGCACAAGGACCTTCCTAATGTGAAATCTCCCAAGGTTTTCGACCATTGGGTGACTGACGACTTTCCGGAGCAATTGGAAATGTTGCTGGCGAGGGCAGCGCCGCATGTCGAATTTCTGGATCTGACCCCCGCCTTTCGTGACGAAGCGGCACAAGGAATCCTCACGTTTTTTGAAGATGATACCCACTGGAATGCTGAGGGGCATCGCATTGCCGCGCAAGCTCTCCATCGCCTTCTCTCCTCCGAGAGATCGGCTGCCCGGTAATCCCAGATCAGACTCCCCGTCGGACGGGGTTCAAGGCGGGGCGAGTTCTTCGAGCGCGCGATACAGATCTGCGTGACGGAAGGCGTACTGCAGCCTCTTTCGCAGCTTGTCCGTAGAGATCCGCTTGCCCATTTGGCCCTCCCCCTCTGGGGATGAAGCCGTGACGTTCCACCGGCGCTGGATTTCATGGCAGATGTCGCGCCACGTTCGCGGCTGACCGTCACTCACGTTGTAGACCTCCCCCGGTACTCCTTCCAGCAACATCCGCAAGGAAATCTCGGCCAGATCTTCGACATGGATCAGGTTGACGAACTTGTCTGTTGGGCCGACACGGCCTTGTCGAATCCATTCCAGCGGGTTGCGTTGCGGACCATAGATGCCGGCCACGCGCAGAATGATGGCTCCGTGGTGCATGCGCAAATATTCCTCGCCTTGGACGCGGGGCAGGCTGGCATTGATAGGGCTGGCCTCATCGATCCAGGGAGCAATGCCATCCGCATGACCACTGTCCGTGCCATACGCCGACGTGCTGCCCAAGACCACCAGTCTTTGAGAAGGGTTGCAATACTGGCCGACAAAGGCCTGGACTTGCTCAAGCGGGGTGGCCGGAAAGGTCCAGATCAGGTCGACGTCCGGTGGCAGCGCCGGCCAAGTCGCTGGCTCCGCCAGGTCGAATCGAAGGCGTGCCTCCGGCTCGACATCCGTCAGGTGGAGGTCAGGCCGGCGGCTGCTGGCGTAGATCGGCAGGGTCTGTTGTTTAGCCAGCCGCCAGATCCATAGCCCGGTATAGCCGGATCCTAAAATAACGAGGGGGCGACGAGTGGTCACCGACGCATCATACTCGAACCGTTCCGTGGTTTGCTGCGCTTCATTGGTGATCTTCCTGGTTCTAGTCTCCGGAGCGAGACGCATGCTAGAATCCCACCCCAATGGCGCCTTTCGATGAACGGCATACAGCGACTGAGGAGCACGTGAGCGGGTCAGCCGAGGACGTTGCGCGTCGACGGCAAAACCTCATGGTCGGAGCGGCAGGTGGGTTGGCCTGCCTCTTTTTTGTTCTTGATCTCTTGCTGCCGCTGGGAGTGGCCGATGCGGTTTTGTACAGCGCCGTGGTGTTTCTATCAGCCGCCAGCCGCTACCGGCGGTTGCCTGTCGTGACGGCGACCGCTTGTTCCCTCCTGACCTTTATTGCGGCCCCGTTCAGTCCGCGCGGACCTGGCCTTCCCGTCTGGTTTGAATGGGGGAACCACCTGCTCAGCCTGTTCGCTGTCTGGGCTCCCGTCGCCTTCGTATATCAGCGCCGCCGCACCGAATGGCTGTTGAAGGAAGTCAACGAGCGGCTGGAACAGCGTGTGGAGGAACGCACCGCGGACCTCGCCGCCAGCCGCCAGGCGCTGGAGCGAAACGAAGAACAGCTGCATACGCTGACCGGTCGGATTCTGACGGCGCAGGAAGAGGAGCGTCGACGGATCGCGCAGGACCTGCATGACGATGTGAATCAGCGCCTGGCGTTGCTCATGCTGGAATTGCAGGGCATCGACCGTCGGCTTGACCCGTTGTCGACCGAAGTCCAGGAGGGAGTCCGCAATGTGTTGAAGGGCCTGGAGGAACTCTCGGATGACGTGCGATATATGGCGTACCGATTCCATCCGTCCATCCTGGATGACTTGGGGTTGAAGGCGGCGTTACAGCGTTTGCTGGATGATTTTTCAAGTCGAGCGGGAGTGAAGGCGCTGTTCGTCCACCAGCCGCTCGATCATTCCCTCGACAAGACGGCCGCGACGGCGTTGTATCGAGTCGTCCAAGAGTGCCTCTCGAATATTGCGCGCCATGCGAAGGCCACGAGGGTGGAGGTGGAAGTGACGGTTGAAGAAGAGGGCGTGGTTGTGATGGTGCGTGATGATGGAATGGGATTCGATCAGATGGCAATCAACCCCACCGTGGGTGGATTGGGGTTGCTGAACATGCGGGAGCGTCTGCTGGCGGTGCAGGGGGCCTGCGAGGTGAAATCCATGCCAGGGAGGGGGACGACGGTGTCGATGTATGTGCCGCTGGCGCGGGTGGCGACATGACCCTCCCCCGGGTGCTGCTGGCAGATGATCACACCCTGGTCCTGGAGGGGTTTCGACGGTTGCTCGATGAGCAATGTGAGTTGGTCGGAACAGTTGGGGACGGACGTGCCCTGCTGGAGGCCATCCCGCAGTTGAAACCGGACATCGTGATTCTCGATATTTCAATGCCGGTGCTGAACGGGATCGACGCGGCCCGGGTGTTGAAGATCAAGTATCCCCAAATCAAAGTCATCTTTATCACGATGCATGCCGATCCGGCCTATGTACGGGCGGCGTTCGAGGCCGGCGCCTCCGCCTACCTGCTCAAGCGGTGCGTGGGTGAAGAATTGGGGCAGGCGATGCGCGCCGTGCGAAGCGGTAATTTCTATGTCACTCCTCTGGTCACCAAGGAAGTGGTCGAGGGCATGTTGCGCGGGATCGATGGCGGGACGCCGTCGGGGCCCGAACTCACGACCCGCCAGCGCGAGGTGCTTCAGCTTCTGGCGGAAGGCCATACGGTGAAGGATATCGCCAGCACGCTCAAGATTTCCCCGCGCACGGTCGAGTTTCACAAAGGCCAAATCATGGAACAACTCAACCTGCACACCACCGTCGAGCTCGTGAAATATGCTCTGGCGCAGGGATTGACCGGCCACTCGTAATACCCTTTCCCGGACTGTCCGGTATTCCCAACCCACACAGTCGTTTTATCTTGCCAGTCTGTAGTCAGGTATTTTTAAAGATATCTACCTCGTGTTTTTACGCGTGTGGTTTTCCCTTCACTTGCCTACGATACGGCTCCTTTTTCTAAGCAGTGATTCGTAGGAAGATGGGAAAACACATGCCACGTCCACGCGTTCTGATCGGAGATTCGTCTCGGGCCATGCTGGCCTTTTTGGAGATCCTTTTGGAGTCACAGTTTGAGGTAATCGCCTCCGAAACCGAAGGCGAAGCGCTGGTGCTGACTGCAAAAAGCCTCACTCCAGACTTGGTGATCCTGGACTTTTCTCTGTCCTTTCTCGAAGGGCTCTCAGTCGGTCGGCAGCTTCAAGATGCGGTGCCAAGCACGAAAGTGGTGTTTTTTTCGTCCCATGAAGACCCCGCCTATGCCGCTGCGGCGTTCGAGGTGGG
>JACQHN010000402.1 GCA_016199015.1 Nitrospira defluvii | reverse complement strand
CCGTGAGGAAGGGAGGCATCCTTGAACAGGATGTCGACCGACCGAGGGGCGAGCCCGCCCGCCGATAGGCTGGTCGCAGCCGCGAATCCGCGATTGCAGCAGAAGCGCTCGTGAATCATGCGGGCTAGATCGCTTGTTCGAGAGGTTGAATGGCCAACAAGACAGCGCCGCCATCTATTCGGTCCTCAAAGACTGCGTCCCACTCCGATACCACCGACTCTGAACAGGTCGCGTCACCTAAAAGATCCTCGCTCGTGGACAGGGCGACGCCCGCGGTCACGGCGGTTGAAATGGGAACCCGCCAACGGGAGATTTCCGTCTCGGAGTTTTTCACGAAGAACCGGCATCTCCTGGGGTTCGATAATCCCCGGAAAGCGCTATTGACCTGCGTCAAGGAAGCTGTGGACAACTCGCTGGACGCCTGCGAGGAGGCGGGTATTCTCCCCGATGTGACCGTGAAGCTCGAAACGGTGGTGAACGGGCAGACGCCCATTTCGCCAAGTCAGGCGACACGATTCCGGGTGACGGTGACCGACAACGGACCAGGCATTGTCCGCGCACAAGTTCCCCGAATCTTCGCCAAACTGCTGTACGGATCGAAATTTCACCGCATGCGTATGAGCCGGGGCCAGCAGGGTATCGGGATCTCCGCCGCCGGGATGTATGGCCAGCTCACGACCGGCAAGCCGGTGAAGGTGATTTCCCGCACGGGGCCGCGCGCGACGGCGCATTACTTCGAAGTGCAAATCGACACGAAGAAAAACGAGCCGCTGGTGCATGAGAACAAACAGATTGAGTGGGTGCAGCTCCAAGGTACGGAGGTGGCGATCGAAGTGGAAGGTCGGTACCAGAAGGGACGCGCCTCGGTGGATGAATGGTTGGAACAGACGTCCATTGCGAATCCGCATGTGCGGCTGGTCTACCACACACCGGAAGGGGAGACGAAGGAATATCCTCGGACGTACCACGAACTGCCGCCCTCACCGAAAGAGATCAAACCGCATCCCTATGGCATTGAGTTCGGCGTGTTGCTGAAGATGTTGCAGGACACGAAAAGCCATACGGTAGCGGGTTTCCTGGCGAGCGACTTTTGCCGTGTCTCATCGGCTTTGGCTGAAGAGATATGCAAGGCGGCGAAGCTGTCGCCCGACGCCAAACCTCGCGCCGTGAAACCCCACCAGGCGGAAATCCTGTACAAGACGATTCAAACGACCAAAATCATGGCTCCGCCGACGAACTGTATTTCGCCGATCGGCGAGAAGGCGATTCTGTCCGGCCTCTACAAACAGATTAAGGGTGAATTTTATACGGCCGTGAGTCGTCCGCCGGCCGTCTATCGAGGAAATCCCTTCGTCATCGAGGCAGGATTGGCATTCGGCAAGGGACCGGAAGAATCCGCTAAGCCGCAACAGGCTGCCATGCCGCTGGCGGAAGGCGAAGATCATGGTCACGATACTGAGCTCGCGCGCGTGATTCGATATGCCAACCGGGTACCGTTGCTCTTTCAGCAATCGGCTTGTTCGACCTTTAAGGCGGTGCTCAATACGACCTGGCGCAACTACGGCATGACCCAGTCGCGTGGCGCGCTCCCCGCCGGTCCGATGGTGATCTTTGTCCATATGGCGTCTGTGTGGGTCCCTTTCACCAGCGAGTCGAAAGAAGCCATCGCGGATTACGACGAGATTCAGAAGGAGATTACGCTGGCGCTGCGCGAGGCCGGACGCCGACTGGGAATCTTTCTTCGACGGAAGGAACGGGCGGCCAGCGAGTTTCGGCGGCGCAATATCTTCGATCTCTACATCGAAGAAGTCGTGGAGGCGTGCAATCGTCTCAAAGGCGGTAAGTTGCCCACCGAGCAATTGAAGGAACAGTTGCACAAAATAGCCAGCTCGCGCACAGGGGGCCTCAAGACGGATGAAGCCTTGGGCAAAACCGGAGCTGGACCCGAGGGCTTGCCGCATTCCATCATTGTGACCACGGAGGGGGTTGAAGGGGAGACTGAGGTCGCACAGCAGACTGCTGCCGCTTCGGTCGTCTCAGGCAAGCCGGCCCAATCCGAGCGGCGCTCGGAGACGAAGGCTCCGGTGAAGTCGGTGCGAGCCCCAAAGATGAGACCTGCAAGCGGGAAGGTCAAACCTGCCGCGGCATCAAAGGCGAAGGTGGCGCAGCAAGATTTGTTTGTCGGAGACGCATCGTCCGGCAAAAAGGCGGCCCTTCTGAAGCGGAAACGCACCGCAACGGCCGGTACCCGCAAAGGGAAATAGGACAGGCTATGGCACAGGCGAAACCGAAGAAGAACGGTGCGGTAGAAAAAAAACTGATCGGCATGGCCGATGTGGTCATCGCAGCGGCGCAGCGCGCCAAAGATCCCACGTTTGCGATTCCCATTCGCGCGCTGTCGAATGTCTCGTTCAATCCTCGCAAGGGTTTGATCGAGATGGGCGAGAAGAAGCAGGCCCGTTCTTTTTTTAATGTCGGCATGGCGAAGAAGTTCATGCAGACGATGCTCGTCGCCGATGCGCTCTCCGAGCTGCAGCGGGCCGACCTCACCACCTCGCTCAGGGAAATCTACTATCGCACGAAGCATACGATTCAGGATTCGCATGAAAACACGTTCGATACGCAGGATGAATCCGATCCGATCATCGAGGACTTGGAAGTCTCGCTGGTAGCCCTGCGGGAAGAACTTCATGTCCGAGCGGAAAACAGCGGCAGCATCGTGGGACCGGTGGTGTTCGGTGACGATGGCGACCGAGTGGATTGCGCCAAGCTGGGTAAGGGCGGGTATTCCGTGCCCTCGATCGTCGAACCGGAGTATCTCGAGATTCGTCGTTGCACCGCGGATTTCCTTCTGTTGGTTGAAAAAGGCACCCAGTGGAATCGGCTGTCCGAAGACAAGTTCTGGCGGCGATACAACTGTGTGCTCCTGACCGGGAACGGCCAGCCCCCGCGCGGCGTTCGACGGCTGGCGCGCCGGCTCCACGAAGAGCATCGATTGCCGGTCTATGTGCTGGTCGATAATGACCCCTGGGGGTACTACATCTACTCGGTCGT
>JACQHN010000389.1 GCA_016199015.1 Nitrospira defluvii | reverse complement strand
TGAGCATTCCGATTGCTCACGCTTCATGAACGGCGAACTAAGAAGACGACCTTTTTGAACACCCTGCGGACACCTCGATAGACATCGCAGCCAGATCTACCTTTCCTATCAAGTTGGCTCACAGATAGTTCTTCAGCAACCTCCTAGCGATCATTCCGTGTTCTCAGTCGCTTCACGAATCTGAAGAGCGAGACGGCTTAAGAGAATTTCGGCCCGCTGTTTCTCACCCTCCGCCACCATGACCCGGCTGCCCAACAGGGAAACTCCCGGGTACAGAGCCCCGATGTGCTCATGATGCACGGCATAGAGAATGCCGTTGCCGTCAAGCAGGCTCTTGATGAGAGCCAGCTCCCCGACATCCCCCGGCTCGCACAAGGTCACCAGCTTCGCAGAACTCGAACGGGTGTTTCGCTGCATCACTGTCGACCTCCCGGTGAGCGGTTCATCGCGCCTGATGGGCCAGGCTTGTCCGGAACCGGCCTGTCAGGTGGACAGTGCACGATTCATTGCAATTATGTCGGATGGTCAATACACTCAGCTTATGACAACACCATGGCGCGCCTACGGAGGCGTTCGGTGCGATACCCATCACATTGGACGTGATCGGCGTGTCATGAGCGAGGAATGACAGGGTAATGCCGGCCGCCGTTCAGTAGGGCCATCGGCAAGATCTGTACGGACTAGGGGGTCTCGGTAATCTGCACACGCCGGTCCTTCCCGGCGCCCCCGGACACGGTCAAGACTCGTTTCCACTCGCGCACTTGATAGATCGCCCAAGCCTGGGGCTGGTCTTTGTAGAACGCATCCGGATCCTCACCCGAGGCATTGAGATAGATCGGTTCCGTGAATCCTTCGTCCAACACATAGTCCAATAGGCAGTCGGTCGTAAACCCCTTGCCGCGCAACGCCACTTCGGCAAGGAAGTTGAGAATCTGGTCGGAGTCTTGAATGGTAATGGGTTTCATGTGATCGGTGGCTGATTGTAGCCAGTGAGAAAGAAGGAAGGCAAGGCATGGCACAGCACAGATTGACCCGAACACAATTTCTGGAGCGCCTGTTGGCCGTCATGGACCGCAAGCACCACTGGGCCTGGCCGGTCATCATGGGGCCTGGGATCACGAAAGCCCAACTGAAGCTCCACTACCAGCAGGAATTTCTCGTCTATGTTCGGGACTTTCCCGTGTTCCTCGCCCGCGTGCATGGCCAGAACCCGCCGTCCGACGTCCGACGGATGTTGGCAGAAAATATCTACGAGGAAGATACCGGCGGCCTCTCATTCGGCCGGTCCCACCCTGAATTGTTCAATGAGATGATGCGCGGCCTGGGCTTCGACAGCGACGCGTTTCAGGCGGCCACACTTCTTCCTGCGAGCGCACGGTACCGCACCTGGCTGGAGAAGGTCACGGCCAGCCGCGATTGGGTCGTCGGCGCAGCCGCCATGGCAGTGTTTGTCGAGGGCAGCATCAAAGATCGCCAGGAGATTCAAGAACCATCCAAACCAAAAACCGACGCGGAGATTGATGCCTATCTCGACGCCCATCCCCTCATTCGTCACCATGGCATCGACAGGCGGCACATGGATTTGATTCGCGCGCATCAAAAGGTCGAAGCCGGGCACCGCCAAGATGCCTATACAATGGTCGTCCATCATGCCGAAACCAGGAGCCAACAGAACGCCGTTCTGGCTTGTGTCACACAGGGCCTCACGTTATGGATGAAATACCGCGACGGCGTCGCCAAAGCCTGCAAGCTAATCAGGCCATGACCTTCCTGAAATCAATGCGTCTGTCTTTTTTTTCTCTCTGGCTTCTCCTGACCATCAGCCATCAGCCATCAGCTCTCGGGGCTCCTCGGCTTGACGACATGGTGCTGGTCCCGGCAGGCGAATTTACGATGGGAATATCGGCCGACAGCGACGGTCTGCCGGACGAGCATCCGCTCCGGCTAGTCTACGTGAGTGCATTCTGGATCGATCGGTACGAAGTCACGAACGCCCTGTATCAACAGTTCGTGCAGGCAACCGGCTACCAAGCCCCCGCCAACGCCGCCCCGGCATCGACGTTGTGGGAACACAATGCGCCGTTGCCCGGCATCGAACAGCATCCCGTCGTGAATGTGAGTTGGCTCGATGCCGTCGCATTCTGCCGCTGGGCCAACAAACGATTGCCGACCGAAGCGGAATGGGAAAAGGCGGCGCGAGGGACCGATGGGCGAACATACCCTTGGGGCAACGAATGGGACTTCGAGAAGGGTAATAGCGCCAGCTATTGGGCCAAACGGACCGTGCAGTTTACCAACAGTACGGAATGGGAGGCCTTCTGGATCAAAGGACTTGGAGCCGCCATCTCCAAAGAGAAGGGCCTCAAGGGCGAGATCCTGACGTTGCCGGTCGGCAGCTTTCCTGCCGGCGCCAGCCCCTATGGGGCCTTGGACATGGCGGGGAATGCCGCCGAATGGGTACAGGATTGGTACAACCCCAACTACTACCGTACGGCGCCGGTCAGTGACCCACAAGGGCCCGAACACGGCGCCATCAAGGCCATGCGCGGCGGATCCTGGCTCAAGCCGGCCATCAGCCTACGTACCACCGATCGCGACTGGGGGACGATGGATAGCCGCCCTTCGGGAACCGGCTTTCGTTGTGCGCGGGACGCCTATTGAGACCTGGCATACCTCACTCGACTGAAAACGAGAGTAGATCGTAACCGCTCCCTTCGTGACGTCCCCATCTTCCCCCGTCCCATTCTGTCCTGCTCGAATTTCAAGAGATGCTAGGGACCCTGCGCACTCGCCGCTATACTCCAAGTGAGCCGTGCACATCGTCCAAGTAGCATTACGCAAGCATCTTCCGAACGACAGGCTTATGGAAAGACAACCCGCCCGTTCTACCACGACCGTCATCCTCGTCATCCTGACGGGACTCATCTTCTTTGCGGACCTTCAATTTGAATTCGGTTTCGCCACGTGGCTGCCGTACTTTCTGCTCGCCATCCCTGTTTCGGGCTTTTATTCTAGGGAAGGTCTGATTTATTCCCCGTTGGTGATGTGCTATGAGGAATGCAGCACTGAAC
>JACQHN010000032.1 GCA_016199015.1 Nitrospira defluvii | reverse complement strand
TCGATGTTGTTTTGGGTTCTTCCCGGGAATTTCGGAAGCCAGAGCTAAGATTGCCGCTGTGTTTGCATCTTCGGCCCACTCCTTCCTCGTTTCTTTCTCGAGTCCCAGACAACACCACTTTATTCTCAAAGGAGGAACCCCATGGGTTCGAAGATCTACGTTGGCGGCTTGCCATATTCAACCACCGAACAGCAATTAAGCGATCTGTTCGCGGTGCACGGAGCGGTGACGTCGGCGCGCATCATCACGGACAAGTTTACCGGGCAATCACGGGGTTTCGGCTTCGTGGAAATGTCGGGAGATTCTGAGGCGCAAGCGGCGATTAACGCCTTGAATGGAACACAATTCGGTGGCCGCACCTTGACCGTGAACGAAGCCCGTCCGCAGGAGCCCCGCACCGGTGGTGGTGGCGGAGGACGTGGAATGGGAGGGGGCCGGCACTAAGCTGCGCTCGTTTCGCTACACCTATTCAGGGGTTGCCGCTAGGGTAGCCCCTGTGTTTTTCTTACCGTGTTGTCCTCTCTCTTGTCCGCAGGGCCATCAGGTTGCCTGTCCCTGTTTTCCCAAGATAGAGATTTAGGAGTGAAGTTGCATGGTGTCGTTTGCCGAATTGTCTCTTACATCGTTTCTCGCTGATCGTCTGCAGCAGGCCGGTTTTGCTGCGCCGACTCCCATTCAAAAGGCCGCCATTCCGTTGGCGATGGAGGGGCGCGATTTGTTGGCCCAGGCCAAAACCGGGAGCGGGAAAACGCTGGCGTTCCTTATTCCGTTGATTGAACGGGCCGTCAAAGAGGGCTGGAAGGCCACCGGCCATGCGCCGAACGCCTCGTCTCATGCCGGCCCCTCACGGTTGCCGCGAGCGCTGGTGCTGGCGCCGACGCGTGAGTTGGCCCTCCAGATTGAAATGGAACTTCGTAAATACGCTCCGCCGACGGTCACGTCGCTGGCCGTGTATGGCGGGATTCCCATCGAACGGCATTACCGGGCCCTGCGACAGCCGCCGTTGATTGTGATCGGAACGCCGGGTCGTCTGTTGGATGTGGCAGGAACGCGCCATCTGGACCTGCGTGGCGTCGAGTATGTGGTCATGGACGAAGCCGACCAAATGTTGGATCGCGGATTTTTGCGTGATATCCAGCGCATTCTGAAGTTGCTGCCTGAGCAGCGGCAGACCATGCTGTTCTCGGCGACCTTTTCTCCGGAAATCCTGACGCTGGCGGAATCGATGCTGAAGAATCCCGCTCGAACGGCAGTCGATCCGGGCGTGAATACGCCGGCCACGATCACGCATGCCTATTACGTGGTTCCCAGCGAGTCCTCGCGGGTGCAGTTGATTCACACGTTGATTCAGCAGGCGGTGACCGGTGAGCAATCGATGGTCTTTTGCGATCAAAAGTATAAGGTGAAACGCTTGGCCGCCCGTCTGGGTGGTGAGCCGTCTTCGGTGGGTGCGATTACCGGGAACCATTCCCAGGCTCAACGCGAGCGCACCCTCACGGCATTCCGGTCCGGGCGTCTGCGGTCGCTGGTGGCGACCGATGTGGCGGCACGCGGATTGGATGTGCCGTCCGTGTCGCAGGTCATTCATTATGAGCTGCCCGGTAATCCCACGTCGTACGTCCATCGCACCGGTCGGACAGGCCGTGCTGAACGGTCCGGCGCGACGCTCTTGATTCTGTCTCCGCAAGAGGAGTGTGAATACTTGGCCATGGTTCGCCGATTGCGAATTCAAACGAGTCGACTGACGCTGCCTACCTTAGCGGCGTTGCCGCCTCCCGTAAGTGAGCCTGAGTCGAACGGCCCATCCAGGCACGATGGTCGGGGTCGCGAGGCTCGGCCGCGCCGGACGGGAGAGCGCCCAAATTCGATGCCCCAGGATTCGAGAGCCAGGCAGGGTGGTCGAGGTTGGCGTGCTGATCGCCCAGCCGCGCCACGTCGTGGCCAATAGTTGAGGAACCGCCTTGTTCGGCAGGGATTGCCGGACGGGCCCGATGGAGGAGGAGCGTCAATGAGACATGGACGTAACCTATTAGTGGGCCTGGTGATAGCCCTGAGCAGCGGTCACGCATTCAGCGAGGGGGCCTACGCACAAAGCGATGTGGCCATCGCCGATGGCATGAAGGTGTCGTTGGAGTACACCTTGACGCTTCCGGACAAGTCCGTGGCCGATTCGAATGTCGGTCAGGCGCCGATCACGTTTCTGCAGGGAACTCATGAGATTGTCCCCGGGCTTGAAAAAGCCCTCGATGGGATGAAGGCTGGTCAAAAGCGGCGCATTGATGTGGCGGCGCAGGATGCCTATGGTCCCTACAACAATAAGTTGCGACAGTCCGTCGACAAAGAGAAGCTCCCCAAGGATGTGAAGGTTGGAGACATCTTGCAAGCCGCGGATAACCGGTTGGTGAAGGTCCTGGAAGTGAATGAGAAAAAGGTGCTCATCGATCTCAATCATCCGCTGGCGGGAAAGACGCTCACCTTCGACGTGAATATCCTCAAAGTTGAAAAGGGCGACGCCTCGGATGCCCCCGAAAGCAAGACGCCCTAAGCGCTCTATACGTGCTCACCAGATCAGCGGACCAGCCGGCAAAAAGCCGGCTGCGCTTCGCGCCGGTGTGGTGCCTTCCGAATCGCCGTGACGGTCAGCGTCACGGCGGCGAAATGCGCCTCGACAACCCCCTCAATGACATAGGCCTGATTCTGAGTACCCGCAAGGAATGACGTCACGGGCTGTCAAGGGCGGGCGGCGATCATGGCGACGTACATGCTAAGATGCCAAGGTTATGACTCCATTCAAACTAGACGCTCCATTCAAACCCTGCGGTGATCAGGGACCAGCCATTGAGAAGCTGACGTCCGGAATCCTGGCCGGGAAGAAGCATCAGGTGTTGCTCGGAGTTACCGGCTCCGGCAAGACCTT
>JACQHN010000455.1 GCA_016199015.1 Nitrospira defluvii | reverse complement strand
GACGACGCTGACGAAGCGGCAAGCTGAGGTGGTCGTGAATACCATTTTCGACTGTATTCGTGATTCACTTCGAAGCGGCAACAAGACGGAAATCCGAGGGTTCGGCAGCTTTCGTCTCCGCGCGAGACGGATGAAGGAAGGACGCAATCCCAAGACCGGGGCGACCGTTGCCGTGCCGGCCAAGCGCGTGCCGTTCTTCAAGGCGGGCAAGGAATTGAAGGAATTACTCAATAAGTAACAGGGGTGATACCGTGGCAGAGTCATCAGATATAACAGCCCAAGAGGTTCGGTGGAGTGACGGCGCGCTCAAACGAATGGAGCGCGCGCCGCTGTTCTTGCGAGGGATGGTTCGCCGCCTGGCCGAGAAAAAAGCGCGTGAATTGGGCTACGGCGAAATCACCGAAGAGATCCTCGACCAGTTCAAAAGCCAGATGATGGGAACCATGGGCGGCGAAGGCGGCATGGCCGAGGCTGCCGATCAAATGGCGAAGGGGCAATTGCCTTGGACTGCTGCTGCGAAGGAACGTCTGGCCGCCGTGCCGGAGTTCATGCGGGGCATGATTAAACAAATTGCCGATGAGATTGCCCGCAAAGGCGGCCACATGGAAGTCAACGTCGACCTGTTCGAGAAGGTCGAAGCCTTAGGAGACATCCGCGAGCGAGAGTTGCCGCTATTGGAATGGACCGAAGGCGCGCTGGCCCTGCTTCAACAGAAGATCAAAGAGTCTCCGCCGATCGCCATGGACTTCGTCAGCGATATGATCCGGCACGATACCGAGGAGCTGGCGAGGGAGAAGGGGCTCACGCGGATTGACGAACAGGCCGTGGTAAATCTGTGGGAAGCGCCGCAGGAGCGCGTGACATGGAGTGACGAAGCGTGGAAGCGCCTGCAAACCTCACCTGATTTCGTACGTAGCGGTATTCGCAAGGCGGCTGAGCGGAGGGCTCGGAAGTTGGGATTGAAAGAAGTTGATTCCGACCATCTCACCACGTTCCGCAATCAGGCCATGATGAAGGCGGTGAAACGAATTCGTTCGTTTGGTTATAACGAACTCACGTTCGACGCCTTTGACACGGCCTTGGAAAAAACTAAGCGCCTTCAAGGCAACGACCAAGCGGAAAAAAGGCTACAGGAAATTCGCTCACACTTCAGCGATCCTGATACCAAAAAGCCAGACGGCGGCACCCTCGGGGCCGACCTGATGGGGCGGTTCCGAAGGTTTCTCAAAGGGGAAGGATCGCTCTAGACAAAAATCTAGAGCGGCACCCATGCCCCCTCTTGCCTGACGCATGGTGCGTCACGACTTGTACCTGCAACCTCGCTGAACGAACGCGTGTTTCTCTAAATCCAAGTTCAGGTATGTTCGGTATTCCCTAGGCTTGGCGAAATCTGCCCCTGTACACTTGCGGAGTCCAGCAAAGCTGACGCCAAGAGGTATGGTGGCTGACCGGAAATAGCACGCCTAGGAGCCAGGGCAACCCACAGAATGCGAAGGCCTATGGGCTGCCCCGGAAGGTCGCGAGCGGCTGGTAAAGAGCCCACGTTTTAGTGAGCTTCGACGGCGTTGGGCCAGAATTTGTGTCGGATTTGGGGCAGCGGTTCGTTGTCGAAGTTGGGGATATCATAGAGACAACGGTCAATTGTGGCGACCTCATCCTCCGTGAGTTCCAACACGACTTGCTTCTTCCAAAACTGATCCAGCGCCAAATAGTCGTTCGAGGTTGGTTTCTCGGCCAGGAGCGATTGCATCTTCTTGAAGCCTTCAGTATCGACGCCGGTTACGCGTCCCTTATTACGATCGATACACCACTTCAAGACTTCTGCCACTCCGTACATCGATAAGGGCATATGGACTTTCTTACTCATGGGCACCTCCTCACACTTGGCGGCATTGTAGCCTAAGACTTTGCATGTTTTCAAAGGGGCGAAAGGCCTACGGGACACAGCCCGTTAGGGGACTTCCTGTGCGGCCTGTCAGGATGGCGGTGGCTGCGTGGTTTCGTTGCGAAGCGACATGGGCCTCTGTATACTCCGGCCAACGCATGAAAATCGGGAGCGGCGAAGCATGGCCTTGGCCGAAATGTCATGCCTTTTTCATCGAGATGGATATGAACGGCAGGCTCTGGGACCTCAGGATGCCAAGTATGGATATCGGTCTTGCGCTGCTTGCCAGCTGGCTCATGCTTTCCGCCTGTTCGAAGTCCGACCCGTACGTCCCGCCTGATCCCTTCTACTATTTTGCCAGCTATCCCGTCGGTAAGAATCCGACGACTGTGACGACGGCAGACTTCAACCGCGATCAAATTACAGACCTCATTACGACGAATATATCGAGCAACACGATTTCGATCTTGTTTGGTGTCGGCGACGGAACTTTTCGTGATCAGGTCCAGGTGCGAGTGTGTCAGGAACCGCGCTCCCTCGCCGTCAATGATTTTAATCAAGATGGTCAACTCGATCTGGTGCTGGCTTGCTCGGGCAGTGATCAGGTGTCGATCATGTTCGGTCGAGCCAACGGCAAATTTGAGGAAGGGCCTCAGTATCCGGTGCACCGTACGCCTGTGTCCGTGGCCAGCGAGGATGTGAACGGTGACGGCCATCCGGACTTAGCTGTGGCCTTACGCAACGATAAGGTGAAGATTTTTCTCGGGAGCGCCAAGGGAGAGTTTCGCCCAGGTGTTCAGTATGAGTACGGCGACACGCCCACTTCGGTGGCCCTCAAAGATCTCAATCAAGACGGCAAGCCGGAATTGGTTGTGACGAATGGGGGGCCGATGTTGAGTGCGGTGTCTGTGTGGATCGGCAATGGCGATGGGACATTTCGAGACCCAAAAGACTATAAGACCGGACGACGGCCATTAGGAGTGAGTTTTGCCGATTTCAACAACGACCGTATGCTCGATCTTTTGGTGATCAACGGCGAGGGCGATAGTTTCACCACGTTTTTGGGTAATGGCAATGCCACCTTTCAGCCCGGAAAGGATTCCGGCGCCGATGCCAGTCCGAACTTTGGGATGGCGCGCGATTTCGACGGTGATCATATCGCCGATGTGGCCATCGTCAATCTACAGTCTACCGACCTTTCGATTCTCTTTGGGCGAGGAGACGGCACCTTCAATTATCCCCCCAGGAATTATCGGACAAAGTCCGGCCCGTTCGCCGTGGCGAGTTATCGCGTCTCTGCCGACAATGGCGAGGAGCCCGGCCTGGTGACGGCAGACAACGGCGCCGGCAGTGTGTCGGTTTTCTTGCATCACGGCCGGAAGGGCCAGATTCCGACCAACCGTGTGGCGGAGTAAGGGACGATTCATGTTCGAGCCGATTCAACCGAAGAGGGAGATAGGCAGATTGCTTGACACCCTGGTAGGGCTCGGCTAGAGTTCGAAAAGGCTGTCGGACAAGGAGCCGCGCCGTTATCAGCCACTAGACCGTGGGGGCTCGTGCGATCGTTCTTGTGGTGGTTTTGCATGGGCTGCCTGACGACTCTGGCAGTCTTGATGGTACAAGGCGGGGTACGCGATCTGGTCTCGGGGACCAATCCGACGGGTAGCGCAGGCGCGATCCTTTCCTTTGGTACCACGATTTTCGGAGGCGGACTGTTGGCCGGCTGCCTTGCCCTCATCCTCAATCGTCTCCGCTAAATAGAGTGACGACGTTGGTATCGGTCTGAAAGGTGGACCGAAGCGCCTGTGGACCGGCTCAAAGGGACTCTGACTGCACGATGCACTGCCTACGATGCAAAGGATTCATGATGGTGGAGCGTCACTACACGCTCATGAATCGCCGACTCTACGCTCGTTGCTTGAATTGCGGATTTTGGATCGATCTGGCGGATTTGCTGCGGTTCTTTCATAAGGTCATTGAAAGTAGCTTGCGCGGTGCGAAAGTCAGAGAAACCTATACCCTGTGAAGACCAGACTCAGTCTGGGCGTCACGAGAAAGCACAGACAATCCGCATGAAATACTCACGTCGCGTCCTGTCGATCTGTGTCACTGCGATCCTGGCCCTGCTTTCGACAACGTGGAGCGACCAGGCCTCGGCGCTCGACAGCGATGTGGACGACGAAGTGATTACGGTTCCGTTCGATCCCAGGCCGGTTCCTTCCGCCAAACAAGCGCACCATACCTTGCGATGGCGGCATGTTCCGGCCCACAGTATTTTGCTCAAGGAATTGAAGACCGGGACGACCCTCTATCAATTTGAAAGTGAGAAGAAGCTGTCCCCTGCCAGTTTGACCAAGATTATGTCAGCGTTGGTCATCCTGGAGTATGGCCATCTCGACGATGAGGTGACGGTCAGCCCCAAGGCCGCGCGTGCGCACAAAACACATTTGCGCTTACGGACGGGCCAAATTTTTCGACTGGAAGACTTGTTGAAGGCTATGTTGATTGTGTCCGCGAATGACGCCTGCTTGGCGGCCAGCGAGCATGTCGGTGGAGACGAAGAGCGGTTTGTGGATCTCATGAACGCGAAGGCCGCTGCGCTGGAATTGCACAATACCCATTTCAGCAACGCCTGCGGGTTTGATGCGCCCGGACACTATTCGACGGCGGAAGACCTGGCCAAGCTCAGCGAGATCGCCCTGCACCACCCCGTCTTCAAAGAGTTGGTCCGTGAGGAGCGGGAGATCATTATGCCGATCAACGAACATCGCGCCTACGTCTTGCGCACGACCAACCGTCTCCTCGGGCGTATTCCCGGTGTGCAAGGTGTCAAGACAGGGTTCACGTCTAAGGCCGGCCGATGCCTCATTGCCAAAGTTTCGCAGGACGGCAGCGACCTGTTGCTCGTCATTCTCAATTCCAAACGTCGTTGGAATACAGCGACCAGCCTCATCAATTACGGACTCCGGCTCAACTACAGCCGTGCCGGTCTCGCGCAATAGGTTATTGGGTTATTCGGCGAGACGCGTCCGATCCACGCCTCCACCGTAAGTTCTATCGTGCAAGTCGTGCTGACCTCGGTCTGCTCCGAGTCGGGTCCGACTGCGCGGAGAAGGCGCGCACGATGGCAGGGATGATGGTGACGACGGAATTATTCGCGCAATCTTGAGAGGGAGAAAGCTCAGTGGGGGATTGAAAACTCCACATTGACGTCCTTGCCGAGGTAGTTCACCTGGAAGCCCTGCTTATCGTAAGCGAGCATCGCGCCCATCACGTTTTCGTCGCCGTAATCTTCCTTGCCGAGTAACTTACGCACATCGTCCGGGCTCTCGCTATTCAGCACGTTGCGAAAGATGCCCCGCGTTTTATAGGCAAAGCGGTTGTTGATGAAAATGAGATCAACTTTGCCGTCCTGTACCCGGACTCCAGCCATTGGACCGGTCGGCTTTCGTTGATCGAGAAGGAAAATAAAAGTGGCTTCTTGTTCGGCCTTGATGCCGGCAATTTTTTCATTCACCAGCACATCGAGGGCCTTCCCCTCGGCATCCCCTAACTTGACGCCAAACAGCGATACCTCTTGGCTCGTAATTCCCTTGGGGTCGGTCAAATCGTTTTTGCTGAGTTCATACGGCTCGGCGCTCACTAGGGCAGCGAGACAAAGGGAACTCATCGTCGCCATTAAGGCCGTGAACGCCCACTTGCGCTGCATCATGAATGCCTCCTTAAGAAACAGTTCCTTACAAGTCAAATCGTCCTGAGATGGGTGCCGGATTTCGGTGGGGTGGCTCAGACGACGGGGCATTTTATCCAACGGACGGCCTGACTTTCAAGGTCGCCGCTGCACGCCAGGCCTCCCGGCGTGTGAGGTGCAAGGCCCACACACGCAAAGGTCGCGTTAGCCGGCCCTACGCGCTCGTATCTTAATCGCCGCAGGCTGCTTGGAATCGGACTGCAACTCTTCCATGGTGATCTGGCAGAGCTGCGCAAACTCTTCGGCAGCCAGGCTGCGGTACCGCTTGGTGAGATAGGCCAGGCCGACGGCGTGGCGCGGGGTGGGGTCATACAGGTCGACCAGTTGCAAGTCCCCGCCGGACAGTCGCGAACGCACGTACAGCTCGGGAAGAATGGTGGCGCCGGTTCCTTCCGCCACGGCTTGGAGAATGCCTTCCGGCGAACTCATTTCGAGTACGACCTTCGGATGCACCCCTGCCTTGGCACATTCGGCTTCGACCATTTTCCGCAAACAGTAGTCGGCCGGCATAAGCACGAGGGGCAGGGACGCGAGATCCTGCATGCGTATACGTCGTTTTCCGATCTTCATGCCGGCAGGGGCGACGAGGGCGAGTCGTTCTTCAAGGAGAGGCACAATCGTGAGTTGTGGATGTGTCAGCGGCAGCAAACAGATGCCGATATCGAGACGATTGGCCAGCACCCCGCTCACCACCTCTGAGGACGGCTGGGCATTGACTTGAAGCTGAATGTCCGGGAAGCGTTGCTTGAATCGAGAGACGAGCGGGGTGATCAAATAAGAGTTGACCGTCGAGAGTGCCCCAACGACCAATCGGCCGCGCATGGCCCCATGCAACTCGTGGACAACGTGCGCGGCTTGCTCTAGTTCCCGCAAAGCCCGCTCTGCATGGACCCGAAAGAGTTCACCGGCCTGGGTGAGGATGACCTTCCGGCTTAGCCGGTCGAATAGTGGTGTGCCCAGTTCCCTTTCGAGTCCGCCGATTTGGACCGACAGCGACGGCTGTGAGACATGCACATGCTCAGCGGCGCGAGTAAAATTTTGATGCGTCGCCACGGCCATAAAGTAGTGAATTTGGCGCAGCTCCATGCTGTCCCTTCCAGCCATACTATAGCTAAAAACTATAGAAGGTATGAATACAATGCATTAGACATATAAAGCATATCTCCCCTATTGTCTGGCGTCAACCAGGAGGCTGCTTGTTGAACATTCGGCCCGTAGCGGGCAAGAGCGATGGGCGGCCGGGCATGTATCACAGGGAGGCATACGATGGCATCGAAGTATCGCGGAGTAGCATTGATCGTGTTGGGGACGATGACCGTTCTCATGGGCTGTGCGGAAATTGGGACCTCGAACGGGCCGGGGCATCCAGCGGCCAGTGCGACGGCTACGAAGTCGCTCTACGAACGGTTAGGCGGGAAGCCGGCGATTACGGCGGCGGTCGATCAGTTTGTAGCCAATGTCGCGGCGGATAGCCGAATCAATGGGCGTTTTGCGACCACGGACATTCCGAAACTGAAAGGGCATCTCGTCGACCAGGTGTGCAATGCGACGGGCGGGCCCTGTACCTACCAGGGGCGTGACATGAAACGCACGCATGTGGGGATGCAGATCAACACGGCTGATTTTGGGGCCCTCGTCCAGGATCTCGTGGCCGCGCTCGACAAGTTCAATGTACCCGCAGGAGAGAAACACGAACTGTTGGGGCTTCTCGGTCCCATGAAAAAAGACATCGTCGAGGTTCCGTAGTGAAAACGGAGGGGGGATGGCCATGCGGCCGTCTCCCGTTCACTCGTAGTAGTGGGAAGAGTCTAGTCCGGCCGGCTCGATTGAACGAGTGCGGTCGCTAGTTGTCGGAGGCGTCGAAAGTATTCCAGGCTGTCCTCGGTGAGATCGTCGAGTAACGTGTCGAGATCGGCGACGCAGTCTTTCAGGATCGCGATACGTTGGCTGTCCAATCCCTCTGGCCCATCGAGATAGAACACCGCGCACCCGCCGATGACGGTATCCAACGTCATCAGCTGCCCTTCATTCGGGCTGGAAAACTGCGGCCAGCCTTCGCTGCTATGGGCGTCCCACAGGAGTGCGATGGATTGGTGACTCATGACAGATGCCTCGATCGATACCCGAATCAGGTCGGTGGTTATCGCGTCAGCAACCCTACCGCATGCAGAAGCAGAACGGCAAGCGCGCAGAGCCCGAGTCCGATGAATCGATAGTCGATCGCCTCGCGGGAGAAACACCAGTTCAGTAGGGATACCCGCCACGTGGCGGGCCCCCACGCCAGGAAGCCACTCTTCATAGCCATCGCGCTGCCGGTGATCCACCAGAGAGGCTGATAGGGAAGCTGTGCGGAGCAGACGATCAGGGTGACACCGAGGCACACACCCACGGCTTGCCAGCGAAGGAGGTGTGGGCTGTGCTGAAGCGATTCCTGGACCCTTCGGATCACAAGCAGCGGAAAGCACAGCAGGGCAAGACCGTCGGCCATCCAAATTCCGGCAAGAGCCGCGAGGATATACCGTGTCATCGTGGGCTGCAGGCTCCGGGCACAGCATCAGGCTAGGGGTAGAGCCCCCGTTGGAGATGCGCTTGGGCGACCTTGTCGATGCCTGATATTAAAGCCGCCATCCGCATCGTCGTACGTTTCTCGACTGAAAAATGCAACGTCCTGTGGAAGGCGCTCGTGATGATGTCCTGCAGTCGGTCTTGAATATCTTTGGCTTTCCAGAAGAAACGCTGCACATCCTGCACCCATTCAAAAT
>JACQHN010000419.1 GCA_016199015.1 Nitrospira defluvii | reverse complement strand
TCGCGCGATCCAGGGCAATCGTCAATCCTTCGATATGTTCCACTTCATCTTCCTCCTGGGCCGCCGGTTCCAGAGTGATCGACAAGGAGAGGCGCTGTTCATCAAGGTCGCGTAGCGTAATCCGCACGAACGGATCCTCCGGATGTTCCTCAATGAGCTTCCGCAATCGTTCGATAGCGCTCCAAGTGAGGTTCAGCATAGTTATGCAGGCGACGGCTTGTGTGCAGGCGCCATGTGGTGGATATGGTGAATGTCCACGAGCTGTTCCGCCCGGTCGATCGAATAGAAAATCCGCCAGTCGCCCACGGCGTATTTATGGAGGCCGGGCAAATCGGCGGCGACGGGCTCATGCCGCAAATTCTCCACGTTGGAGGCGAGCCATTTCGTCTTGTCGAACAGCCGTTGGGCCATGGCGGGATCGGCGGCGCTCAAGTCGGTAATCACATCAGGCCGGAAGGCTAAACGAAACCAGGGCATCGCTACCACCGCAGGCCGAGCTTGTCGGCCACCTCATCACCCGTGAGCCGTTCAGTCGAGGCCAGGGATTGCTTGAGACGGTCGCGGACAGACTCGCCCAGCGGCGCGCCCAGATCGGGGTCACCCAGCAACGTGCGCAGCCGATCGTCGACGATTCCTTCGACCAGATTCTTCAGTTCGGCCAGAGTCAGATTAGACAGGGTGATGGTTGGCTCGGTCATGGCCACTCCTCAATAATAAATCGAGCATAAGGGGCCCGCCTCAAGAATTGCAAGACAGAGGTTGAGTATGAAAGGAGCCGATGGCTGATAGTTGATGGCGGCTCGGAAGGTACGGTGCCCGGAACTTTATCTGGAACAGCGTCTATTGGCTGGGTGACAATCCACTTGAACCTTGACCTTGGATGTCACGGCAGGGTGGTAGCCTGAGGCAGGCCAGAATCCTTGCCATGTGCCATAAGCTATACGCTCTTGGGCTTCGCTAGCTCATTGTCGTCCTTGTCACAAAACGGTATGCTGCGGGCGCTCTGCTAAGCCACGGTTACTTCTGGTGATATGACGGAACTCGACAAGAAATCTCTCAGCGAACGTGACATCTGCACCAAGTTCATCACGCCTGCCGTGAGGCAAGCGGGATGGGATGAGCTATCCCAGATTCGCGAGCAGGTCTATTTCACCAAAGGCCGGATCATCGTCCGAGGGAAACTCGTCACGCGCGGCAAGGCTAAGTTTGCCGACTATATTCTCTACTACAAATCGAACATTCCCATCGCCCTGATCGAGGCGAAAGACAATAATCACAGCGTCGGCGACGGCATGCAGCAGGGGCTGGAATACGCGGCGACGTTGGATATTCCCTTCGTGTTCTCATCGAACGGCGACGCATTTCTCTTTCACGACCGGACAGGGCAGGGTAAACAAACCGAATTCGAAGTACGGCTCAGTGACTTTCCATCACCGGAGACACTCTGGCAACAGTACCGCACTTGGAAAGGCCTGGCGGCCGCGCAAGAAGAAGTCGTCCTTCAGAACTACCACGACGACACGAGCGGCAAGGAGCCGCGCTACTACCAGCGCATCGCGATCAACAAGACCATCGAAGCCATCGCCAAGAGCCAGGATCGTATTCTTCTCGTCATGGCAACCGGCACCGGCAAGACGTACACGGCCTTTCAGATCATCTGGCGATTGTGGAAAGCCAAGCGGAAGAAACGTATCCTCTACCTCGCTGACCGCAACGTGCTGATCGATCAGACCATGGTCAACGACTTCCGTCCCTTCGGGAAGACGATGGCCAAGCTCAGCACGGGCTCCAAGACCATTGAACGTGAAGACGGAAGTCTGGTTAATCTGCCGACCGCTGTAGACAAGAAACATCGGCGGATCGACACGTCCTATGAGATCTACCTCGCTCTCTATCAGGCCATCACCGGTCCGGAGGAGCGACAGAAGCTGTTCAGGGAACTCTCCTCGGATTTCTTCGACCTGATCGTGATCGACGAGTGCCACCGAGGGAGCGTAGCAGAGGATTCCGCTTGGCGGGAGATTCTCGACTACTTCTCCAGCGCCACCCAGATCGGTCTGACCGCCACGCCCAAGGAAACCGAGTACGTCTCGAACATCCACTACTTCGGCAATCCCGTCTACACCTATTCACTGAAGGAAGGCATCCGTGACGGCTTCCTCGCTCCCTACAAAGTGGTGAAGGTCCATCTGGATGTGGACGTGGAAGGCTATCGTCCGGCCAAGGGAGAGACCGACAAATACGGCCAGGAGATCGAAGACCGGATCTACAATCAAAAGGATTTTGATCGGAACCTGGTCATCGACGAGCGCACCAAACGGGTCGCCCACAAGGTCAGCGAATTCTTGAAGGAAAGCGGCGACCGGTTTCAGAAGACCATCGTCTTCTGTGTGGATGTCGAACATGCCGCGCGTATGCGGCAAGCCCTCATTAACGAGAATCCTGATCTTGTGCAGCAGAACCAGCGTTATGTCATGCGGATAACCGGAGACGACGATGAAGGCATCGCGCAGCTCGGCAACTTCATCGATCCGGAGGCCAGATACCCCGTGATCGTCACTACCTCACGGCTGCTCTCCACAGGAGTCGATGCCCAGACCTGTCGCTTGATCGTGCTCGACCGGGAGGTCGGGTCGATGACCGAGTTCAAGCAGATCGTCGGCCGTGGGACCCGCGTCCATGAAGACACCAAGAAGTACTATTTCACGTTGATCGATTTCCGCAAGGCCACGAACCATTTCGCCGATCCCGATTTTGACGGTGAACCGGTGCAGATCTATGAGCCGGGCGAAGACGATCCTGTGGCGCCACCTGACAAGGTGCCGCCAATGGTCGATGGAGAAGATTCCGTTCCACCAGAACCAGGCGACGATGAAACGGTCATGGTCGATCCTGAGAAGCCGGACATCACGATCCCACCCGGCGGGAATCAACCGAGGAAGTACCACATCCATGGCCACGAGGTCAGCGTGATTGCGGAGCGGGTCGAATATCTAGATGAATACGGCAAGCTCGTGACCGAAACCCTACGCGACTACAGCAAGAAGACGCTGCGAAACCGCTTTGCCAGCCTCGACGCGTTCCTCAAACGTTGGAACAGCACCGATCGCAAGCAGGCCATCATCGAGGAACTGGAAAGCGAAGGCCTCTTGCTTGAACCATTGGCTGACGAAGTGGGGAGGGAACTCGACCCCTTCGACCTCATCTGCCACGTGGCGTTTGACCAGCCGCCGCTCACCAGACGCGAGCGCGTGGAGAATATCCGCAAGCGCGATGTCTTTACTAAGTATGGCAAGCAGGCCCGCGCGGTGCTGGAAGCCCTGCTCCAGAAATATCAGGACGAAGGCGTCACCAGCCTCGACGATCCGCGCATCTTAAAAGTATCGCCGTTCGACGCCATGGGAACTCCGGTCGAACTGCTGACATCGTTTGGCGGACGGCCCGGTTTCGAAAAAGCCGTACATGAACTCCAGTCTGCGCTGTATCAGGGAGCTGCCTAGAGCTGCATCGCATGATGTCATCCAAATCACAATCGTCCCGCTCCACAACACTCAGACCGCGCCAACCTACAAAGGAGAAAGAAGCTGTCCTTTGCTTAACCTTGCATCGTGAGTTTTTTGACGCGATCCTCTCCGGTAAAAAGAAAACCGAATACCGCGACAACAAGGAGTATTGGCGGCGCCGGCTGGTTGGGCGCACCTATCGCGAAATTCATTTCCGGAACGGTTATGCAACGAAAGCCCCCTTTATGCGGGTCGAGTTCAAAGGGCTGCGCAAACACGGCAGTGGTCGAGGGAGTTATTTCGCAATCCGCCTCGGAAAGGTTTTAGAACTCAAACATTACAGGAGCCGGTAGGCATGTCTGTTCGCAACACCGTCAAATCGATTCAAGACATCATGCGCCAGGATAGCGGGGTCGATGGAGATGCCCAGCGCATCTCCCAGCTCTGCTGGATGTTCTTCCTAAAGATCATCGACGACCAGGATCTGGAACTCGAAGCCATGCAGGAGGGTTATCGCTCACCCATCCCGAGAAAGTTCCAATGGCGCACCTGGGCCGCCGACCCCGAGGGCATCACCGGCGAGTCCCTGATGTCGTTCGTGAACGACCAGCTCTTTCCCTCGCTCAAGGACCTGACCGGCACCGCCAGGAACGGACGCCGCCGAGTCGTGCAGGATGTCTTCGAAGATGCCTACAACTATATGAAGTCGGGCCAGCTCATGCGCCAGGTGATCAACAAGATCAACGGCATCGACTTCAACAACCTGACCGAGCGCCAACACTTCGGCGATATCTACGAGCAGATCTTGAACGATCTCCAGAGCGCCGGCAACGCGGGCGAGTACTACACGCCTCGAGCCGTTACGGCCTTCATGGCTGACCGTATCGACCCGCATCCAGGTGAAATTCTTCTCGATCCGGCCTGTGGAACTGGTGGCTTTCTTACCTGCGCCATTCGCCACATGCGCGACCGCTACGTGAAGAAACCGGCCGATGAACAGAAGATGCAGCAGGCTCTGCGCGCTTGCGAGAAGAAGCAGCTCCCGCATATGCTCTGCGTGACGAACATGCTACTGCACAACATCGAAGACCCTTCCTTCGTTCGCCACGACAACACCCTGGCCCGGCCCTATATCAGTTACGGCCAGGCCGACCGGGTAGACATCGTCCTGACCAATCCACCTTTCGGCGGCCGGGAAGAGGACGGGATCGAAAGCAATTTCCCGAAACATTTTCAGACGCGTGAGACGGCAGACCTCTTCCTCGCCCTCATCGTGCGCCTGCTCAAACCGGGTGGCCGTGCTGCTGTCGTGCTGCCGGACGGCTCGCTGTTCGGTGAAGGTGTGAAGACCAGGCTCAAGGAACATCTCATGGAGGAATGCAACCTCCACACGATCGTCCGGTTGCCGAATAGTGTCTTCACGCCTTACGCGTCCATCGGGACGAATCTGCTGTTCTTTGAAAAGGGCGAACCGACCAGGGAGATCTGGTTCTACGAACACCGCATCCCCGATGGGCAGAAGGCCTACTCGATGACGAAGCCCATCCGCATCGAGCATCTGAAGCCCTGCATAGACTGGTGGGGCGGAGCAAAACGCAAAGGCCGCAAGGAAACCGAGGTCGCCTGGAAGGTGACTGCCGACGAAGTCAAAGCCCGCGGCTACAACTTAGATTTCAAGAATCCCCACACTGTTGCCGACGACCACGGCGATCCAGAGGAACTGCTGGCGAAGCTGAATGAAGCCGAGAAGGAAACCGATGTGCTCCGAGATCAGCTCAAAGCCATCTTGGAGAAGGCGCTGCTTCGATGAATCCGGCGCAACTTCTTACCCACTTCGACCGCATCCGCGAAGCGCATGATGCCATCCCGCGCCTGCGCTGCTTCATCCTCGACCTTGCCGTGCGGGGAAAGCTGGTTGAGCAAGACCAGAGGGACGAGCCAGCGCCGGAACTGCTCAAGCGGATTCAGGCAGAGAAGGCGCGGTTGGTGAAGGAAGGGAAGATCGGTCCCGAGAAACCACCGATTCATGCCAGTGCTGACGAGTTAGCTTTTGAGCTAAAGCCGGGATGGCAGGCTGCAAGAATCAGTCAGATTATCGTTGAGCTACAAACGGGCCCCTTTGGTAGTTCGCTACATCAGAGCGACTACCAGAAGGGTGGAATTCCCGTGATCAACCCGGCGTCTATCAAGAACGAACGCTTGATTCCTGTTGAAAGCATGGCCGTAGGGCCAAAAACCCTAGAGAGACTAGCCACATTCAAACTTCGTACAGGCGATATCGTAATGGCACGCCGAGGCGAAATGGGCCGGTGCGCGGTTGTTACTGAGCAAGAGGATGGTTGGCTTTGTGGTACCGGAAGTCTAATCCTCCGACTTCCGGAATGCGTTTTCCCTCGCTTCCTTGTAACGCTCATAGGTTCTCCGTTCGTCCGCGAATACCTTGACGGGTCAGCCGTTGGGGCAACCATGCAGAACTTGAATCAGTCAATTCTGCTCAGCTTGGTTATTGGACTCCCACCCCTCGCCGAACAACATCGCATCGTCGCCAAGGTGGATGAATTGATGGCGCTCTGTGATCGGTTGGAGGCGGCGCAGACGGAGCGGGAAAGCCGGCGAGATCGGCTGGTGGCTTCGTCTTTGAATCGTTTAGACAACGGCGCGGACGCCGAAACTTTCCGAGAGCATGCCAGATTCTACTTCAACCACCTCCCGTGTCTGACCACGCGCAAGGAACACATCCAGCAACTCCGCCAAACCATCCTCAACCTTGCCCTCCGCGGGAAACTCGTCCTCCAAGATCCCAATGACGAACCCGTCTCCGAACTGCTGAAGAGAATTCAAGCTGAGCAAGAAGACCTGATAAAGGCACGGGTGCTAAAACCAAATGAGAGAGATTCTCGGTTGCTCGAAGAAGACCTCCCGTGCGATCTCCCGCCGACTTGGCAATGGGCTCCGCTGCGCAGCATCATAGTATTCGGACCTCAGAACGGAATCTCCCCGAAACCCTCATCCCTTCCTTACGCGCCGAGAGCTATCACTCTCACGGCGACAACCAGTGGGAAATTTAATCCGCAACACTTCAAACAGGTTGAGGCGTCCATCCTTCCTGATTCCGAGTTTTGGTTACGCTCCGGCGACCTCCTGTTTCAAAGGGGGAATACTCGTGAGTATGTAGGCATGGCAGCCTATTACACGGGTGAGCCAAGACTATTCCTCTATCCTGATTTGATGATGAAGGTCCGGCTCTCGGAAAAGGTCAGTCTTCGCTACGTCCACCTTGGGGCAGTAGCTCCGTCCGCACGGGCTTATTTTGCTACTCACGCGACCGGCGCACAGTCGACGATGCCGAAAATAAACCAAAGAACTCTGCTCCAGTTGCAGCTTCCCATCCCACCCCTCGCCGAACAGCAACGCATCGTCGCCAAAGTTGAAGAGTTGATGGCCCTCTGTGACCGGCTGGAAGCGCAGCTCACCACCACCCAAACCGAAAGCCGTCACCTCCTCGAAGCCGTACTGCACGAAGCCCTGTCTCTGAAGTCGAAATCTGAGCAAATGGTGGTCATGTGAGGCGGAGGATGAGTCGGAATCAGATCAACGTTAGATGGTTCGGTCTCTTCGTTCCGTTATTTAGACCGGGGGTATTGGGGAGAAAAGCATGTCAATCCTTCAAGACATTCTGAATTGGTCTCAGGGATTGCCCGCTTGGCAAAGCGATGCGATCGCGCGTCTTTTCGAGAAGCAGGCACTATCCAACGATGATTTGGAAGACCTCTTCGCCCTAATCAAGGCCGAGCACGGCATTTCCGATTCAAAAGGCAGAACCGTGAAGAAGCTGAGTGCTCAGCAAATCCCAGCGGCGACTCCGTCGAACACCCATGTCGAGGTGTTGGCCATGAAGAACCTGCGCCATGTAAACGCCATTGCTGAGAACCAGCGATTGGCCTTTGGCGCTAAAGGTCTTACCGTCATCTATGGCGACAATGGGTCCGGCAAATCCGGATACTCACGCGTTTTGAAGCGCGCTTGCCGCGCTCGTGATCAAAGAGAGCTGATTCACCCCAATGCTAAGCTGCCGGCAGGAAAAACCGAACAAGCCGAGGCTGTCTTTGAATTGTCCATAAACGGTGTTCCAAGGGAGGCCAATTGGGTCAACGACAAGCCCGCTCCCGAAGATCTCTCATCTCTGGCGATTTTCGACGCGCGCTGTGCTCGAGCCTATCTGGATACCGAGGACGATTTTGCGTACGTGCCATATGGTCTAGACATTCTCGAAGAACTCGCTCGGGTGTGCAAACAGGTCGAGGACCTAATCAAGACCGAACAGTCTCAAAACACTGTTGATTTAACGGTTTTCGATTGGATGGGTGGTCCGACTACGCAAGTTGGCACTCTCATTAATAGCCTCTCCGCAAAGACAAAGCCGTCGAGAGTGGAGGAGTTGGCGACTGTCAGTGATAAAGAGTCAGCTAGGCGAGACGAGCTGTACAAGACCCTCACGGCGGACAATCCCAAGGAGAAGGCGACCCAGCTGCGACTCCGTTCAACCCGGATAGGCAAGATTGCAAAAACTGCCACGGAAAAGCTTGCCATGGTGGATGGAGCTGCTGAAACCAAGCTGCGTGGTCTGGTCAATGCTCATCGTAACGCGAAAGCTGCAGTTGAGTTGGCCTCGCGGGTTTTTAAGGATGATGCCACGTTCCTGCCTGGAACTGGTGGTGAGGCTTGGAAGGAGCTATTCGAGGCTGCCCGCAAGTTTTGCACAGAGGCTTACCCGGCCAAAGAGTTTCCGAATCTTGGTGCCGACGCACAGTGTCCCCTCTGTCAACAACCCTTGAAAGAGGGAGCCGACCGCCTGCTGCGTTTTGAGATGTTTGTTCGGGATGAAGCGGAGCAAACTACGCAAGCCTGCAAGAAAGCGTTTGAAGACGAATATAAGACTTTGATGGTGCAAAGCCTTGCATTGGGACTTGATGACGAGCTATTCGCAGAAATCGAGGGCATGGATAAAGCACTTGCCGCCGCCGCCCGTGATTTCGAAAATGCCTTAACAGATCGGCAGGGAGCGATCAAGGCCGCCTGCGTCTCAAACAAGTGGGACAAGATCATGCCTGAGTTAGCCAGCCCAGCGGCTCAACTACAGGCCTTGGCTGATAAGCTCACGCAAGAGGCGACAAGCCTCGACAATGTTTCGGACGCAAAAGCGCGAGCTGCTATGCAGGCCGATTTCGATGAGCTTGACGCCAGAATGAAGCTTGCTAAGGCGAAGCCCGCCGTTCTTGCCGTAATCGGAAAGCTCGACTTGCAGGCCAAGTTAAAGAATTGTCTTGGTGCAGTGAAAACCACTGCTATCTCCAACAAATCAAAGGAGCTTGCAGAGAAAGTGATTTCCAAAGAGCTTGCCGACGCGCTGAACAAGGAGTTCAAGTCTTTGGGCGCCGGAAACCTCCAGGTGTCTTTGCAGAGCCACTCTGCGAAAGGAAAGGCTCTTCACAAACTCAAGCTAGAGCTTCCTCAGGCAAAGAGTCTCGGCGACACCCTTAGCGAAGGCGAACAGCGTGCAATAGCCATCGGTTCCTTCTTGGCTGAGGTCAACATTGGCGGTGGAAAAGGCGGCATCGTCTTCGACGATCCTGTCTCATCCCTTGATCATAAGCGTCGAGAGCACGTAGCCGCGCGTCTTGTCCAAGAGGCTACTATCCGGCATCATCATCTTTACTCACGACATCTATTTTGTCTGCGTCCTGATGGAGGAAGCTGATCGAGCTGGGGTTGCCTGCGCCACACAGAGCCTCTCGAAGAAGTCTGAGGGATATGGAGTTGCCGATCCGAACCTTCCCTTTGAAGGCATGGGCACCAAAGCACGTGTAGGCGCACTTCGGAACAGGCAGCAAGAAATCGCCAAGCTTGACAGGGATGGAGATGAAGCTGAACATCGAAAGCAAACTGTTGAGGTCTACCGTCAATTGCGCATTACCTGGGAGCGCGCCGTTGAGGAAGTTCTTTTCCGCAGTGTCGTGATTCGTTTTCGAAAGCGGATATCGACTCAACTCCTGACAGGTGTCGTTGTTGAGGATGCTGACTATGCCATCATTGAGAGCGCTATGACCAAGTGCTCGAATTACGCCCATGATCAAGCTCTTCTGGGTGGGACGGCTATTCCTGCTCCGGATGAGTTGTTGGCCGACATAGATAATTTAGAGCAGTGGCGGTTAGAAGTTGAAAAGCGGAGCGCACAAATCTCTAAAAAGCGAAAGTCCGGCAAATTTGGGACCGGTTAAATTTCATCGATGCGCTTCATCCACGCTTCCGACCTCCATATTGATAGCCCCTTTGCGCGGGCTCGACCGTTATGAAGGTGCGCCTGGGAGAGACTGCCTAAGCCTCGGCTGGGAGTACCAGTGGCGCCTACGCGATGGAATGGGTGCATGAATCGACCGTGCGCTCTATTGTTACTAACTCCCCCAGCGGGGAACTTAGCGTGAATGGCGTGCAATCATAAATCAGACCATCGGCCACCTCGAACGGCAGCTGGTTGTCTCGGCACTACGCGCCGGGCTTCATGCGTCCGACTGCCCACAATGCCGTCACTGAGCGTGTGGACGAACAGGGGCATGTGTTGGGGTTCAGCCTGCTTGGAGTCAGCCGCTTTCGAAAGGGTCATCCGCTGGAAGTTAAACTTGTCGCTAAAGAAGGATTCGGCTGACGGAGCCGCTTGTCTCGCTCTGCCGATTCATTCACTGTGGGTTGCTTGGCGTTTCGATTTCTTTCTTTTGCTGTTCTCGTGAACACTTCGGTTGATCAATTCCACCCCGATAATCTGTTGAATCCAATCGGTGAATACCTCCCAGTAGCCCTTCAACGTTGTTCGGTTTGGCTCTGGTAAGGATGCGACAAGAATCGCATTTCTTCACAATGGTGCCTCTGTCTACTATTTCTTGGTAAGCTCAACCTGTGTAGAATGACCGCCCAGTTAACTGTGTACGTTCCGCGCCAGATGTATAGCAGAAACTGTTATGCCGACGATCAGTGTCTTCTA
>JACQHN010000418.1 GCA_016199015.1 Nitrospira defluvii | reverse complement strand
TAGATAAGTTGTCCCGCAAACGTCGGACGTGTTCGTAAAAGCCAGCTTCTGTAGCACCCCAGAAATGGTTCTGAATGAAGGACAGATCGCCACGGGTATTCTCTTTGCCAAGCAAGACATCCTTGACTCGCCATCTCAGTAACTGGGCGACCCAACTAGCGCCACGAACCAGGCATTCCACCTGGCCCTTGAAGCTCACCTCTCTCTCCATTGGCACAACAAGGATAGGCATGGTAGCGTCATACCAACAACGCGCTTTCATGTTGTCCATATCAAACCCGAACGCCCATAACCGCGCGTCTTCCCGTGCTAAAGATCGAAACTGTTCGATTACCTTGGCCGGCCGGCGCTCGACGTTGCCGTCTGTGCTATTTTCCACAAGTCCAAGCCAATGCCGATATCCGATACCTCCCGGCTGTGGATGTACCGGACTAGGAACACCGTCTTTCACAGAATGAGGACTCAAGGGGTGTTCAAACCCTTCGTAGTTCACCCCATAATTTTTGGTGACGAAATGACGGTATCCACAGCTGATCTCTGCCCCACAAAGATCACAGGATGACAGCTTGTCCTGCTTTTCGAACTGCAGTCGGATACGCCTTGGCATAGCCCAGAATTGCTGATCGGGGTGAACATCGACCAGCCCCGTAATCCCCGCGGGTGGCTTCGCTTCGCTTGTGCGCGTGCCAGCTAGCCAAGGAAAACGATCTGCGTCACCAGACTTGTCAAGATCGGCGGTCGCAAGATAACGGGCTTTTGTGAGAACATTTCGCCAGCAAGTTTCCCAAAGCGTTTCGCCTAGCACTAGTGTGCTTAACGGTCCCCCGCCACGCAGACCGGTGCGATGTCCTTGGCCGCCAGAAGGGGCATTAGTCTGTAGGGTAAATAATGCAGTCGCTGCGCAGTGAGGACAAAGCAGTTCCACTCGCCCACGTTTGATGAAGTGATCCTTGTTTTCTTTCAAGGTTTGTTCACCTGGGACCTCAATCAAGAGTGCTGCAATGTTCGGTCTGTTACTCAATTCGGAAGGCGAGAAATCCTGCATAAACGCTTTCGCACCTTCCAACTCAAAGGCTTCAAGCACCGTCACAAAACGCTTCCGCAAAGTCTCCGGCATTGGTGGCTTTTCTCGCCAGTCCCACCATTCACTTTCGCTGGGCGTGCACGTGGTTTGCAGCAGCCCGATAACAAACTGGATGAGCGCGCCGTCAAAATCAGGGCGCGGCGAGGCAATGGCGACAATGGGGCGCTTGCCCTCGGTGAAATCGGTAATGCGCCAGGCTTCGACCTTTTCGCGTGTCCCGTCTACCCGCCGGATAGGTATCCAGGGTTCATTGATCAGATTCATCTTTCACTCCTTTTTCGACGGTGAGTCCCATGACAGATGAATATGCGACACAGACTTCCTCGTCGCGCATACTTTTGGCATAGCCGCGCCATGTCTCGCCGTCTTCTTCTAACGCAACGATGACGACGTAGCGACCTTCATCAGGCATGGTGAATCTAGCTGTCGCTAATGCTGCTGCCATGCGCTCACTTTCCTTGGCAATCAGGCGAGAGGGGACGGTGAGTTCGGATAGTGCCCATTCCATTCCGGTCATGGTTTGTGCCCAGGGTTGAAGAACGCCATCCACCAGGCGAGCTAGCCGTAGACGTACTGTTTTTTCACCAAGACGGGTGGGAGCTTCGCCTTCGTCCTGCCATTGCAGACTGGTGGGGCTGTAGCCTTCGTCAAAAGCGAGCAGGTTGCCGCGCGCCACCCCTTGGTCGGCGCGGCAAGCGCCCTCGGCTTTCAGCGCTATTTCTTTGAGTCCCTCTGGCAAGCTGTCGAAAGCTGCATCGTCGTATACGGCCTCTATCATGTCTCGCGCTTGCCGCGGCAAATCGAACCCGCCGTTTTTGGAAAGCCAGCGAGCGGTCAGCCAAAGTTTTCCGTGATCGGGATAAACCATCCCTCCCCTCGGTAATAAATCAGTCATCCAGCGCTTACCAGCGTCTTCGACTGGCACGGGCATGAGCACAACCAACTGTGTTCCTCCGCGTCCATCGGAAGCTCCTGGCTCATGTAGCCGGGTTCCATCAGCTGCACGCAGATGGCGTTGTAACCGTCCGGCCCGTTGGACGATCAAATCAATTGGAGCGAGGTCGGTCACCATATCGTCGAAGTCTACGTCCAAAGATTGTTCGATAACTTGTGTGGCGATGACCAGCCTTCCACATCTTGTGCCGGCAGTGCTCCCTGACCCAAAGGCCGTTTCCACTTCTTTGCCAATACGGAGCCGATCCACAAGCGCAAAGCGAGCATGAAACAGGGTTGCCGGATATTCGGGATAGGAGGCATTCCAAGCCTTCCAGGTTTCCAGTGCATCGGCCACGGTATTGCGTATCCACACAACGCAACGGCCTTGCGCGAGTGAATTCTGCAAGCGTTCCTGGACTTCCCTTTCCTCGTGCAGCACTTGCACGTCGACATGACGCGCAGATTCTGCGCGAGTTTCAATCGGCTGTTCGGCAAGCCCATTGGTGGAAAAATGGCTTGCCAGTGGATAACCGGTTTCCACTGGGCGCGCCATAGCTATCTCCGCCCCCTCAGCAAATGCCTTGATGTACCGGGCACGTTGAGCTAATGGAAGTGTTGCTGAGAGCAGGATGGCCGAACCTCCCAACGCAGCATGAAACCGCAACAGCCGAGACAGGAGTTCGCCCATATAGCAGTCACAGGCATGGACCTCGTCTACAATCAACACTTTGTCAGCCAGCCCCAACAGCCGCAGTGACTGATGTCGTCGAGGCAACACGGCGAGCAGAGCTTGATCCAAGGTTCCCACGCCGAAATCAGCCAACAGCGCTTTCTTGCGGCTATCGGCGAGCCAGGCTGTGCAATTTCTGGAGGCTGATTCCTCCTCGCCCGGGCCATAGCCAGCATCTTGGCGGTTAGCTTCTTCCAGGCGGAGTTTCAGACGATCCGCCGAATGAGCTAAGGCAAGCTGCGCCTCTCCACTGGCGAAGAATCGCCGCCAGCCATCATCCCGGCGCACCCGGTCGAACATGGCATCCGCCGTCGCCATTGTAGGCAGCGCCAAATAGAGACCCCGCCCCTGGCCCTGCGCCATGAGGCGAGCGGCTAACGTGAGCGCGACTTCGGTTTTGCCGGCACCGGTAAGTTCTTCCAGCACGAAGAGTTGCGGACTGTTCGTGATATGGACCGCCTCGGCCCAGGCTTGTAAGGGTGTGGGAGTCTTGATCTGCGGAAACAGTTTTCCAAACCCGGGGAAGATGGGCGTGGTAGGTGCCAGCCCGCTCTCAGCAACGGCTCGGTGTGCTTGGGGGAGTGCCGTGTCCCGCCAGTATTCTGCAAGCCCGCTTGTTGGTTGTCGATAGGGGAACCAGCGAGTGTTGGAACCCAACCAATCCGCCGTCACTGCAAGGCCTGAAAGCAGCCAAGAGGCTTGCCCGTAGCGTTCCGCTTGCCCGTCCTGAATTGCGGGCAGTGGACATCCATCGGGCAGCAACAACTCTACCGCTTCGAGAGCAAACTGCCTGGTATCGTCCAGCACTTGAGCGGGAAAGTGATCCCGCAGCAGCCTTACCGAATCCCCTGCGAAGAGATTTTTCGGTGGTTTCCCGTGGTGACCGGTCACAGCCGCCAGCCAAGGTCGCATCTGTTGCCCACCACGTCGAGCTAGCTCGGGGCGATTCAGCCATTGAGGCAAGGACTCCATCAGTAGTTCATAGCCGAGCGTGTCGTGACGTTCCCCCAGTCTGACGCCCTCCGTCCGGCCCTGAAGGATCTGCCACAAATCGGGCCGCAAACTTTGAAAACCATCGCCAAACTTGCCTGAATCGTGAAGAATCAAAAGAAACGCTACCCAATCAGGCAACTTATCCAAAGAAATTCCTGACAACCGCCCCAAACTCGCTAACCATGCGGGCTGCGCATTCAGCAGCACATGCCCGCACGCCGCCACATCCAGACAGTGATACGCCAGCGGGTGCCAACTTATTGCACTGACGTATTTCTCGTCGGCTTTGCCCCAGTATTGAAAATAATGATTTGGCATGATGAGAACGCTACGCGCGCATCAACTGCTGTGCATCAGCGCGGCTTCCGATCCCCCCTCCCCTCATCCAACGGCGCGAACGGCACCGTGGGGTTGTACTTGTTGATGGGATTCAACGGATTCTCCGGAC
>JACQHN010000394.1 GCA_016199015.1 Nitrospira defluvii | reverse complement strand
GGGGCATGGTGATCGACATGGATGAAGCAACGCTGCACACGGTGGCGCAAGTACAGGCGTTCTTAGCAGGCACACATGATATTGCGCTCAGCGTACCCAAGGCAGAGCATTACGGGTTCATCGAACGAACATTGAAGCGGTTTGGCTATGCCCCACTGTCGCGGTGCGACAAGGGCGTGGTATTGCGCTACCTCGAACGCATGACGGGCCTGTCGCGGCAGCAGGTGACACGGCTGGTACGGCGGTATCGGAAGCACGGCACGGTGGTGAAGAAGCGCCATCCTCCCAAGAACGGGTTCTCCCGCCGCTTCGAGGTCACCGACGTGGCACTGCTGGCCGAGATGGATGCGCTGCCCGGCACGCGGTCGGGGCCGGCCACCCAAAAGCGGATGGAACGCGCCCTCCTGGTCTTTGGTGATGCGCGGTTTGAACGGCTGGCGGGGATTTCGGTATCCCACCTGTACAACCTGCGTGGCGGGAAACCGTACCAGCGCACGCGGCAGCACTGGACCAAGACGCGGCCAACCGGCGTGCCTATTGGCCAGCGCCGCGCGCCCCAGCCGAATGGGATGCCGGGCGCTATCCGCATCGACAGCGTGCATCAAGGCGATCAGGACGGGGTGAACGGGGTGTATCACATCCATGCGGTGGATCGCGTGACCCAGTTCCAACTCGTCGCCACCTGCAAGAAGATCAGTGAGGCCTATCTGCGCCCGGTCATCCGGCAGTTGTTGGAGGGGTTTCCGTGTGTCAGCCTGGGATTCCAGGCGGAGCACGGCTCGGAGTCCATCCATGACCAGGTCGCCACGTTGTTGGAGACGCTGTGCATCGAGTGCACCACATCTCGTCCACGGCACGCCAACGATAACGCCTGGGCAGAGGCTCAGAACGGCGCGGTGGTGCGTAAACATCTGGGTTATGCGCACATCCCGCAACACTGTGCCAGCTTGGTCAATGATTTCTGTGCGAATCACCTCAACCCGTACGTCAACTTCCACCGCCCCTGCTTCTTCCCGGAGACGGTCACGGATTCAACGGGAAAGGAACGGAAGAAATACCGCTACGAGCAGATGATGACGCCCCACGAGAAGCTCAAGTCACTGCCCAAAGCCAGCCAATATCTCAAGCCCGACGTGACGTTTAAACAACTGGATGTAATCGCTTCAAAGATAAGCGACAATGAGGCCGCTGCCGCGCTCAACAAGGCGAGGCAGCGGTTGTTCCAAGCCATTTCCGTTGCACTCAAGAAATGCGCGTGAGAAAACAGCGCAGGGGCACGAACACAGCCATTTTACTAACCAGACCGATATAGAATCGGGGTCAGACAAGCGGGCCTACCGCTCTCCGTTCAGACTCATTTCCGGATTGGAAAAGACTGAACGAGCCTTGTCCAATGACACATGAGCCTGAACGGAGCGCTGTGAATCCAAGGTGAGATGAGCCTGACGGGGTGGAAGTGGGGATCATGGAGGCATGATCGTGACGTTACACCCCCAAGGCTTCCACACACGGGAACAGGTGCGCGCCTTCGTCGCGGGCACCGCGCCGGTTTCCTTCACTCTCACCGACCGCGCCAGCGCCCACGCCTGGATGGCCGACACGCTGCGGAGATTCGGGTACACGCACGCATCGCGTGCTGACCGTGGCGTGCTGCGCCAATATCTGTCCAGGGTCACCGGCCTCTCCCGCGCCCAGGTGACACGCCGCCTCACGCAGTTTCTGGCCGGCGGACGCATTGCAGATCGGTGCAGCACCCCTGCGGCCCCCTTTCCCCGGCGCTATGCGGTGGCAGATATTCGTCTGCTGGCCGAGGTCGATGCGTGGCACGGCACCCTGTCCGGCACCACCACGCGCCAGCGGTGCGAGCGGGCGCTCCGGGTGCATGGCGATGTCCGGTTCGAGCGGCTGGCACTGATCTCCAACGGACACCTGTCCAACCTGCGTCACCACAAGACCTATCGGACGGTGCGCGGGTCCTATGACAAGACCCGTCCGGTGAGGAACCGCATCGGCGAACGCCGGAAACCGTTCCCTGACGGGCGTCCCGGGTACGTGCGCGTGGATCGTGTGCATCAGGGAGATAGGGACGGCATCAAGGGGGTGTATCTCGTCAATGCGGTGGATGAGGTGACGCCGTTCCAGTGCATCTGTGCCGTGGAGAAGATCAGCGAACGGTTTCTGGTACCGGTGCTGAAGGCGATGCTGGAGGCGTGTCCGTTCACCATCCGGGGATTCCACCGTGCTAACGGGTCGGAGTACCTCAATCGTCACGTCGCCACGTGACTGGAGAAGCTCCGGATCGAACAGACCAAGTCACGCTCCCGGCAGACCCACGACCACGCGCTGGCGGAGAGCAAGCATGCGTCGACCGTGCGCAAGCATCTAGGCTACAGCCATATTCCAGGACGATTCGCCCAGGTGGTGAGTGCCTTCACGACCGACATCCTGTCGCCCTCGCTCAACTTCCACCGTCCGTGCCATTTCCCCACGGAGTGCATCGAGCAGAAGGGTACACGGCGGAAGCGCGATCGCTACGAGGATATGATGACCCCGTACGAGAAGCTCACATTGTTGCCAGAGACCGCCGCCGATCTCAAGCCGAGCCGAGCCTATCGTTCAGCCAGCTGGATGCAATCGCCAGCGCATCCAGCGATAATGAGGCGGCCAACCGCCTCAACGAGGCCAGGACACAACTGGTTCAACTGATTAACCACTCCCAACAATACGCCACCTGACGTTCATCATTCGCAAGACTCGCTCAGGCTCATGTCGGAATTGGAAAATACTGAAGGACCCACAGAAGTCCATCGCGCGATTTGACAGGGCTGTTGCCGGTAGTTATAAGCCAGGCAGGGCTGTCCATCGTTCCGGCACTCGGGTGTGTGCGTCGGCCATCTCAGTGAGAAAGGAGTCTAGGATGCCTTCGGATCAGCAGCAGACCCATCGTCTGTTTGTGAAAGCGATTCAACATGAAGTGATCAGCTGCGAGCGTACCGGCTGCCCCGGGCCGGTCGAAACAGTCGATCAATCCCAAACGCGCGATCGAGTGAAGACGTTCGATGTGCAATGCGAACGGTGCGGCTGGCAGACCAGAGTCACCGGTTCTGAACAGATCACTCCAGCATGGGACAACGCCTCGCTGGAGTTGATGGCCGACGAACACCTCATGCATCAACAACCGGTCTGTCCGTTCGATGACACGCCGGTGGTGTTTATCTCGATGCCGAATCCGCGTCGAAAAGCCAAGTATCGGCTGGCCTGTTTCTACTGCGGCAGGCAAACCGAAATGGAATGGCCACCGCCGGAGAGCAAGCGATAGGAGCGGCCGGAGCGGGGGAGTCTTGCGATGGTGTGGGGCAACTAGACGAAATACCGGCTGGTGTCGAAGTGGTACTCGGTGTTGTCGACGAGTTGCAGAATGCTGTACCTGTAGGTCCCGGTTTCATCCTGCTCGGTGAGGTCAAGTTCAGGGCCCTGTTCGACGGGTTCGCCCACCTCATCCGTAATCACCTTCACCGTGGGACGTTCAGCATGTTCTTTCTCCTTGGCCGGCTTCAGCACCACGGCCAGGGGTCCGGAGTCGAGTCTGACGAGACTGCCGATCGGAATAATACCGACGCAATTGACGAAGAGCTTCAGCAGCACCGGATCGAAGGACTGCCCGCTTTTGCCGAACATGAACTTGAGTACGTTCGACGGCGACATCGGTTCCCGGCGATAGACCCGTGACGAGGTCATCGCGTCGTAACAATCGGCGATGGTAATGATCCGGCTCGCGACCGACTGCGTCCAGGGCACGCGAAGTTTGGGATAGCCGGAGTAGTCATAGTTCATATGGTGTTCAAATGAGGCCGCCGCCATCCGAGCCGGGACATTGTTGATTCCCCGCGATGTGACCAGCGTGAAGACGCCTTCCGTGGGGTGTGAACGCATGATGGCCCACTCCTCCTGAGTAAATTCTCCGGGCTTGTTCAGGAGGTCCAATGCAATGGCGCACTTTCCTACGTCGTGAAATAGGGCCGACAAGCCGAGATCGGCCAGATCGACTTTGGGGTATCCCGCTCGATTCCCCAGCGCCATCGCGAGGAGCGACACGTTGACGGAATGGTTGTGCGTATATTGGTCATGGCAACGTAGATTGGTCAGTCCCAAGAGGGTCGAATCATCCTGCATCATCAACTCGACGATGTTTTGAATCGCGCGCTTGGCTTGTTTAAAGCTCACCGTGCCGCCGGCGCGGGTATTGTGGGTCAAATCACCGACGGCTGCAGCCGCCCTCGCGTATCCGCCTTTGGCCAGCGCCTTAGATTTTTGCTTGAGATCCTCCGAGCCGCCGGACGAGGCCCCTGTGCCTGAACCATGGGTGCCATCCGCCGACTGCGCCTCGTCGAGGTATCGAAGGTTGAGCACGCGCGGTTCTTCCAACTCGATACCCTTGACCCCTGCAGTCTCCAGCGCCTGCTGCAAATCAACGAGTGTATGCTTCTCCGGATCGAGGCTGACAAAGAGGTAGGCAAACTCCCGCAAGTCTTTCGACTCGGCGGTCGACGCAAACGACACGCCGCCGACGTGCCATTTATTCAGCGCTTCGATAATGCTTGAAAACACCGTCATCTGCTGCGAGCTCATTTTCAAATGGCTGTCCCCGAGAAACAAGAAATCGTTCTGCAGCCGCAGGACCACGGGGTGATCCGCAGCCAAGGTTTTCACCAACGTCAGCATCGAGTCCACGGGCTTGTCGAGCGCCGCATTCGTGCGTCCGTGAATGCGTGACGTTTTGATCAGGACGTTCAGCTGCGTCACCAGTTGAATACCCAGCATGGCCAGCTGTTGATCGAGGATGTCGCCGGCCTCGG
>JACQHN010000391.1 GCA_016199015.1 Nitrospira defluvii | reverse complement strand
TTGTGGATCTGATCGACAAGGAAGACTGGTCCACGATGAGCGCCGATGTGAAAGGGGATGCCTACGAGGGCCTCCTGGAGAAGAACGCGCAGGACACCAAGTCCGGCGCGGGCCAGTACTTCACCCCGCGGCCGCTGATTGTCGCGATGGTGGAGGCCATCGCTCCGAAGTCCAGCGACACCATCTGCGACCCGGCCTGTGGGACCGGCGGATTTTTTCTGGCCGTACATGACTACATCGTGAAGCACTATCCCAACCTCACGAAGGACGAAAAGCGACAGCTCAAGCAAGGCACGTTCAAGGGATGGGAATTGGTCCAAAGCACGGCTCGGCTCTGCGCGATGAACATGATGCTTCACGGGATCGGCAGCGATAAAGATCTGCCTATCATCGTGGCCGACTCCTTGGCCGCTGATCCTGGGGATCGGTTCGACATCGTGATGACCAATCCGCCGTTTGGGAAGAAAAGCAGCACGACCATCGTCGGCGAAGAGGGCCAGGTCTCCAAGGAGCGGGATATCGTCGAACGTGATGACTTCTGGGCGACGACCTCCAACAAGCAACTCAACTTCGTCCAGCACGTCAAAACGTTGCTCAAGCAAAATGGCCGCGCTGCGGTCGTGGTGCCTGACAACGTGCTCTTCGAAGGTGGGGCGGGAGAAACCGTCCGGCGCAAGCTCCTGCACGAGTGCGATGTGCACACGCTCCTGCATCTACCGACTGGCCTCTTCTATGCGCAGGGCGTAAAAGCCAACGTACTCTTCTTCGACAAGAAGTCGGCGAGCGAAACGCCCTGGCCAATAAACTTTGGACCTACGACCTCCGCACCAACCAACACTTCACGCTCAAGACCAACCCGCTCAAGCGCGAGGATTTAGATGAGTTCGTGAAATGCTACAACGGCAATCTCGACCGGCCTGACAAGCAGGCCGGAGGCAACCGCCACAACCGCAAAGCGACGTGGTCAGAGAAAAAACCCGATGGCCGTTGGCGCGCCTACGACTACGACGAACTCATCGCTCGCGACAAAGCCAGCCTCGATATCTTCTGGCTCAAAGACGACAGCCTCGAAGACAGCGCCAATCTTCCCAGCCCCGACATCATCGCCCAAGAAATCGTCGACGACCTCGAAGCGGCGCTCGAACAATTCCGGCTGATCGCGAATGATCTTGGCAGTGAACCACCAGAGAAGATGGTTTGAGAGGTTAGAGGATCATGCGCCGCGAGGATCGCTACGACACATCTGATCTCGACGAAAACCAATTTGAGCCTGGCTCTCGTCGGCGGGTACTGAAGAATCTCCTCCATATCACCAGCAAGCGTGAGATGGACCGGGTTGAAGGGCGTGAGCAGGTGCGTGTGCTCGAAGAGCTGGCAGGTCTGTATGATCGCGATCATCGATTTACGGCGGGCGATATCTGCCGCATGCATCGCCTCTGGTTGGGTCGGATTTACTCCTGGGCGGGAAAGTATCGCCAGGTGAATGTGAAGAAAGACTCCTTCTCGTTTGCTGCGGCTGCGCAGATCCCGAAACTAATGGCGGAATTAGAAGAAGGCCCGCTCAGGCGGCCACACTCTGTCGCTCAGCTCCTCTGGAGGATCTCGCTGCGGCGCTGGCGGAGGTGCACGTGGAGCTCTTGTTGATTCATCCCTTCAGGGAGGGCAATGGTCGAGTGGCACGAATACTTTCTGTGCTTATGGGGCTGCAAGCCGGATTGCCGTCTTTGTACTTTGACAATTTATCAGGACGGAGGCAGCAACAGTACTTTGCTGCGGTTCAAGCCGGTTTAGACCGAAATTACGAGCCGATGGCGAAGTTGTTTAGCGCTGTGATCGAGAGGACTTTGCAGATTCAGGGGGAGCAGTAGTGCGGCGAGCAGGTGTGGTTCCAGGAGGCAAGTCGGATGAGGTGAGCTTGACGCCTTCAACATCTGTGGATGTGCAGACGGTCATCTGAAACATGGCATGGCGCTTTGCCGGATCGATGAGGTAAGGATTGGTCTTGTTGAGTGATCGTTTCAGCATGGGGTGAGTATAGCACTGTCGGTGTCCGGTGTCTGCTCCGAGTCACATGCTCCTCAGTTGCTCCCGCTGATCTATGCGCCGGGAGTCGGCGACTCTCACACCATATCCTGTTTGTTAGATGCTCGCCAAGTGAGCACAACAGGGCTTTAATAAACAAGGGCAGCGACCGTCTCGATGATCGAGACAACCGCTGCCCCAGACTTTCCCGCTTGTGGCTCTCGTGACGAGAGCCGAGTTGTAGAAACCTACGCGACTTGCTGAATGGCGGAGAGCAACCACTTCCCATGCTGGTATCGCATGAAGGTCCAGACTTCAGTCGTTTCGGTCGGCGTCTCTTTATTGCCCTCGACGAGATAACCTGCTTCTCCGGGCTGCTTGGTTAAGGAGACGGTGTAGTCACGGGCTGTCCAGTGCAGGTTGACCGTGGCGTACTGCGCCGTGTTTTCGACCCAGGATTCCCGGACCTCTGCCCGCTGGAGCACCACATCTTCGACGTGGTTGGCGATTTCTTGACTGGCCTGTTCGGCCAGGCCGGTGCTGAAGTACTCCAGCATTTCCGGTGTGACGAGTCGTCGCAATCCCGGCAGCTCTTGTCTGCCCCAGGCCGTTTGAATCTCGATCAGCGATTGCTGAAAGGCCGATTTGTCGGCGGTGGTGATCTCGCTGTCGATCGTGGCTGTCCGTAGGGTCGGAGCGGCGGACGATTCCGCCAGGAGTGACCCGCTCACGGCGGTGCTGCGGCTGATGCCGGAAAAATCTGGGGCGGGGGTCCGACGGCCCTTCAAGTAGTAATAGAGCGCTCCGGCTCCCATGACCATGAGCAGGAGAAGCATCCAGTTGGAACCGGACGCGCCGGCGGTCTGTTCACCGTGTGCTCCACCCTCACCGTTCTCGGTGGTTCGTGCGCTGCTGTCGGTCGCCCCGAAGATCATATGGCCGATCCATGATCCGGCGATACCGCCTGCGATTCCGGCCAGCAGGGGATTGCGTTGCAGAAACGAGGGCTGCGCGGCGGGCGCGGGCTGGGCCGCTGGGCTGTTGGACGTGGACGGCGGTGGCGTGGCTGCCGGCTTGGCGGTGGTGGACTGTTCAATCGGCTTTGCGCCGTTGTCCTGATGGGTGCGTGATCCGCGGCTGCCCATGCTCCCTGAGGAGCCTCCGCTACGTGACCCGCTGGAGAATCCTCCTCCCGATCCGCCTCGCGCCTTCGCAAAGGAGATGGTCGGCATTCCGACCAAAGACAACACGATGAATGCAGCAATGAATTTAGTGATATTCAAGACAGGTTTCCTTTCTATCGAGTTCGCAAAACCATGACACGCATGTGAGTATCCTACCAGCTCTAGGGAAAGAAAACCTAATATTCGAGGCCCGTCGATGCTCTCTTGCGGCGACAGATGCGAAGGTCGTTGCGTGACGATCGCGCATTGAATATCTGTTGCACAGAGATTACTCTGCCGATATCACCAGAGCTGTTCAGAAAGGGAAGGTCTATGCTGGCAGTAGCGATGGTTCTGGTGGCGGGGCTCATGACTTTACTCGGCTGTGCGGATTCTCCTCCTCCCACTCGAGAAAGCCCCGCCAAGCCGGAGAAATTAGCCGATGTGATTACTGCCGGTGAGCCGTTCACACGCCATATAGTCGATCTCGATGGTCTGCGCTTGAGCATCTTAGAGGCTGGCACCGGCGATCCCCTTATCTTTGTGCATGGCGTCGTCACCACCAGCAACATCTTCCCGAAATATGTCGCCGCCTACTCGCCGGACTTTCGTGGCATCGCCGTCGATCTTCGTGGTTATGGCGATTCAGACAAGCCAGCGACCGGTTTCACGATCGACCAATTTTCCAAAGACTTGATCAAGCTGGCCGATGCGCTGCATATCGACAAGGCGGTCTGGGTGGGTGTGTCCATGGGCGGGATGATTCTTCAACGTCTCGCGCTCGATCATCCGGATCGCGTGCGGGCGTTGGTGCTGGTCTCGACGACCGATGGGGCGATGATTCTCGACGACGACATTCCCACGATCGGCGCGCCGCACGATTACCGTGATGTCTCAAAAAACATGATCGTCGAAAGCTTTCCAGAAGACACGCCTTCCAAAACCTATCAGCCGCTCCTCGACCGTATTCGCACCTGGAATGCCACCGTCATCCGGGAGGCGCTGACGTCCATGTCCCAATTCAATGTGCATGGCCAGCTCACCCGCATCGCCGCACCCACCTTAATCATGGTCGGGGCGAAAGACGGGGTGGCCACGCCGACTATCGCGAAGGGCATTCAGTCGCAGATCGCCGGTGCTCAGCTCGTCGAATTCGACACCGGCCATTTCATGATGGCGGAAGACCCGGAGAAGTTTCGCGCCCTGCTCGGCGATTTTCTGAAGCAGCTCACACGCTAAACCACGTCCCCCATCGCTCTTGACGTCTTGCCCCATTGCGCGTAGCGTGATGCGTGAGGTGGCCGCTCTTTCAGTGATCCATCTCTCAGGCCACCGCTGCCGACATATCCCTTCTTCCTGTTCGATGGACGAGGAGGTGCGGTGATGATTCCTCCTAATCCCTCCTTCACCGAGGCGCTCACGAGTGAAACCCGCCAAGCATTTTATGAACAACACAAGCCCATCGCGCACATGATGCACCTGATCCTGGTTGTGCTTCCCCTCGCCGGGATCGTTGTCAGAGGGATGGTCGGTGCGGTGTTGGGCCTGACCGTGTTTCTCTTGTGTTACTACCTCATGCCCTATGCATGGTTCGCTCTGCACGGCAGCAGCCGGGTGTAATCCGATCGATCTCCCTCGACTCTTGGCGTCATCGAAACTCTCCCTTCCCACGTCACCGCTCTCAAGATTTACCAATATTTGATGCAGCCCGCACGAATATCGCCGAAGCGAGCCTGCGGAGTAGTCCATTCAGCTGGCACTGACATGCAAGGACCACGCATGAGGCGGTTGAAAACGTCCCCTTGGATGAGTCACATTGGTCACGGTAACGGGATGGAGGAATATGAAGCATGAACAGGCATGATATTGAACAGAAGCTGCCTGCGATGACGCAGGCTCAGCTCGTTGACACAGTGAAGACCTGCTTGGACATGATCGAGCGACTGGAAAACGACCTTGCAGTCGGTGCGCGCAAGCTGGATGAAATGACCTCGCTCGTCCGCAAGTTGTCGGATGCGAAGGCCGGAAGCTAATGCCGGCAAGCCACCATCGTTACACGTTGAGTTTCTGCCTCGTCACTCGGTTGATCTGGTCTCGAACCGCAGAGTAATCTGAGCAGACGTACCGTGAGGATGAGATGAATCGCGCGATGCCGATGAAACAACAGCGCCAGACCATGTTCGCACTGGTACTGATGCTACTGATGGTTCCGAGCCTCGCGCCGGCCCACGACGATTCGACGCCGGCGGTGCCGATTTTGACGGTGACCGGCACGGGCAACCTGGCGATTGCGCCAGATATGGCGTATGTGACGTTCGGGATGCAGACGGTCGCCAAGTCGCTCTCGGAGGCCCAGCGGCAGAACAGCAGTGTCATGCAGAAGGTGATCGATCGACTGAGCGAACTGCACATCGACAAGGCGCGCATTCAGACCTCGTCCTTCACCGTCTCGCCTCAATATAAACCGCCGCCCAAACGCAACGGCGACGCGCCTCCGGTTACTTCTGAGATCATCGGGTATCTGGTGAGCAATCAGGTGACGGTGGAGCTATTCAATCCGGAGAAGGTTGCGGCCGTGATCGAGCAGACCTTGGCGGCTGGGGCGAATCACTTCCAGGGGTTGCAGTGGGCGCTCAAGGATGAACAACAAGCGAAGCTCGGCGCGATGAAGCAGGCCGTGGCGAAAGCACGCGAGAAAGCCGTGACGCTGGGGGAGGCATTGAAACTGAAGCTGGTGCGGTTGATCAGCGTGAATGAAGGAGGACAGGTGGTGCGTCCCATGTC
>JACQHN010000414.1 GCA_016199015.1 Nitrospira defluvii | reverse complement strand
CAGGCGTTGGAACAAGTCGCATCCTACCTGGAAAGCGTAACGGTGGTGCGAGATCTGGACGTCACCCAGGATGAAATTCGCAGTTACACCGCGGGGATGGTGCTGGTGCTCGACCAACAGGTAAAGACCGAACTCGATGGTGATGTCGTCATGATCCGCGTCGGCCTTACTGCGCAAGTGGACACCGACGAGGTCGCCCAGGCCATTACCGCATTAAAACAGAGCGAGGACGCGCGAGAGCAGCTGCTCGCTCTGAGACAGGATGTGGACCAGTTGCAACAGGAACTCGAGGCAGCCAACGAAGCACTCGCCGCAGCCACGTCGCCCGAACAGGCCCAACAATTGAGTCAAGAGCGGAACGAGCTGCTCAATCGCGCGGAGTCTGATGCGATGGTGGCACAGGCCTGGACCGACTGGGTCTTGGTCGCGCCGATCATACAGCCATATCCGGCCGCAGGCCTCGCACAAGTGCATGCACTGCTTGCCCTCGCGGGTCGCCTGAGTCCCAACAATCCTCACCTCGCCATTGCGCAGCAGACCGTAGGAGCCAAAGCACCACCAGCGCCGCCTCAACCTCAGCGGCCGCCCGTTCCCCATACCGTCCCCTTTCTGCCGGGATACTACGTCGTGCCGCAACAACCTGGCCAACCTGGCGAAACCCCGCCGGCGAATTCCCGACAGCTTTCGAGCATCTATCAACTTAATCCCTTGTTGCCCAATCCGTCTGGACAACCGCCGCTGTCAGGAAGCACGACGACGATCATCCAAATCCCTGCTCAGCCGGGGACGCCTCTGCCACACTCTGGCCGCGGCATGATGCCGACCTATCGACAAGTCCCGCCGCCGAATGGCCAGCCGACTCCGCGAACGCTACATACCCATCAACCAGGGAGCGATAGAGCCCCGTCTACTGCACCGCAACCATCCGTCGCACCTCGCGGAATCCCACCTCCAATCGTGCATCAGGTTCCACGCGCACCGGGTACTGTTCCCTCACCACATCCGCAAAGCGTCCCCAATAAGGGAACCAACCAGGGAGGACGGTAACGATGTCGAGAAGTCCGCGCCACGTTCAATCAAGATGGTGGCTTTTGTGCGCTCTGCTGGTGACACCTCCCGCTCTGGCAGCCGACATGACCACACCCAACGTGCGCGACCACGCCGAACAGATCTTCCATCACCTTTACCAGCGAGAGCAGAGGAACGCACCGGAGGATGTAGATCGGCCTCGACACGACCAGGCGCCTACTTATAACCCCGCGCACTTTCTGATTGGGCAGGGTCAAGGCGATCTCGGCAAAGGGAAGCTGGTCTGTCAGCGCGTGTCCGAGCTGGCCGCCCGGGCCGACATTGCCAAACAAATCCGGGTGCTGGTGAAGGAACATGCCACCGACCGGCTGCGCGAACGAACCGGCCGGGAAGCCGAGCAAGACATCGAGGTCGTGCGCGAAGAAATCGTTCAGGAATACCTGCAGGGGGTCAACATCATCGACCGCCACGCCGACGAAGAGGCCAAAACCTGTTCGGCCACTGCCGTCATGCCCAGAAACCAGCTGCCGTCGCCCCCCTCCCAGCAATCGCCCAACCCCGATTCGGCTGCGCACCGCTGAGCACCCCCTCCAGACCACATCATGAGTCACTCCATTTGAACTTCCCACTCCGTTTCGGGTAAGACAGTCTTCCCATGCCCATCGAGAACAATTTCCAGTACGACGAACTCTCTCGTAAGAATCCCGGCGACCGGCTCGCCTATGCGGATTGGACAACGCCGCCTGACGCTGAGTCGCCCGCCTGGCAGGAGGCGATGGGCCAAGCCGGGCACAAGCTGTCACAGGCCGGAGTGCGGCTGATCATGTTCCTGCACGGGTCTATCCCGGGCACCGATGTTTTTGGTTTAGGACGACTCGATGAAGTGGGTGGTCTCAAGCGGGGCTATTCGCGCGGCATTTCCGGCTTGGATTCGCTCCTCTCGTTCATGCGAGAAGGCACGAACGGCATCACTCCGCTTCCAGGCGGCCTGACGCCGCCGCTCTCCAACGATGAGGCCACCAGGAACCTGCTCGACCAGCAGATCGGCGATGCAGGCAATTTCACGACCGCCACGGTCGAACAATGTCGGAAAGCCTTGAACCAGCGACTGACGAACCCCATCGCCTGCGTCCGCGAACTCTGGTCCAGCGAACACCATCATGTGGGTCGAGCCCTGGCCGCCTGCCGGTTGTTGGACCGTCTGCACGCTCTCATCGTCGAGCAGCACCTGGGATCCGGCGATCGGCTGCTAGTGCAGGCCCATGGCCAAGCCGGGCTCGTACTCGCGCTGGTCTCCAATCTGCTCTGTCCCTCACCGATCACCGGACGAAAAGCCCTCTTCGAATTCCTGCTGGCCGCTCAGCCGCAGGGACCAGACGCTCAGGCGATTCACCGCATCGAGCCGCTGCTGACCAATGGCACCTTGCTCCACGGCGTCGCACTCGATATCGTCACCTTCGGCACGCCGGTTCGCTATGGCTGGGACCCGTCCGGCATCGGCAAACTGCTCCACATCGTGAACCATCGCAATCTGCGTACCGACGGGAAAACCTGGCTCTCCAAAATGGACATGCCGCAAATCACCGTCGAAATGCCGATCGCCTGGGGCGGAGACTACGTGCAGCAACTCGCCGCCGCCGGCAGCGATGCCCTCCCCGCCGACCATGCGAAGGCCGCCAATAAAGCCGTCTGGGAATTGCTGGAGCCCTACGATGGCTTCGAACGCTGGGTCGAATGCGCGCGCCGCGCCGGACGCTTCCCCAGCGAAGGCCAGTGCCTGCTGGTCGACTACAAAGATTGCACGAGCTCCACCAATGTTCGCGATCACTACTATGGCCACGCCGCCTACACCAGGACGAACGCGATGCTCTTCAACTTCAACCAGATCGTCACTCGCCTCTATTCATAGGCGTTCCCCCCTTGGGCCTTCGTGGCCTAGCACACGCCTGCCTCTCAACTGTTCCCTGAGCAATTTTCCCGAGCTGTCTTCTCCACCTGTGCCCCCCGGAACAGCAGATAGTCCATACTGGCAGAACAGCCACCCTAGCCCGGATAATTCATGGATTTCTAT
>JACQHN010000413.1 GCA_016199015.1 Nitrospira defluvii | reverse complement strand
TCCTTGGATTGCTCCACAAGGACGAGCTCACGATCTGCGATAAAGCCATCCGGGAAGGCATCATTTACGATTTTATCCAGCGGCATCACGAAGGGATTCAGGCGGAGCGTGACATTCCGGACGTCCGGAAGCGAAACATCCTGTTCCTCGCCCGTCGCTGTCATGTGTCCGAAACGCATGCCCTCCATGTGGCGGGACTTGCGCTGCGTCTCTTTGATCAAACCAAACCGTTGCATGGGTTTGGACAGCGAGAGCGCGAATGGCTGGAGTTCGCGGCGATTTTGCACGATATCGGATACTTGATCAATTCACGACAGCACCACAAGCATGCCTACTATCTGATCAAGAACAGCGACCTGTCCGGGTTCACCGCCGACGAAATTGACCTGGTGGCGAATATCGCGCGGTATCACCGACGGGCGGTGCCCCACCGAAAACACGACGAGTTCATCGCCTTGCCCGAGGGCACGCAACGCATCGTCAAAGTGTTGTCCGCTCTGCTTCGCATCGCCGATGGACTGGACCGCAGTCAGTTTTCCGTCGTGCAGAGCGTCGATGTCAAACTCGGGAAGACCGTGATCATGGCCTTGCAAGTATCGGGTGATGCCGAATTGGAAATTTGGGCCGCACGGGGGCGCAGCGATCTGTTCGAGAATGTCTTCAAGCGGCCGGTTCAGTTCATGGTGACGTCTCAAGAAGACGAGGCCACCTGACTCGACCAGGCCCCACTGCGGGCGATTGTGCCTCCCCAGCCCGCTACGCTCCTCACTGACGAAGGGATCGGCGATTCCGGGTTGAGCGTCCCGAGGAGAGGCAGGACGACCTTCGCGCGATTGTGCAACGACTACTGACCGATGCTCCTGCGCACACCTCGCTGACCATCGGAACCGAAGGGTCCCCGTCCGACTCTGCGGCGCGACTCACGTCGTCACGCCAATGCCCGCAGTTGCGCAGGCGTGAGCCACCACTGGAGACGGCCGTTTGCCGGTCGTACAGACTTTTCAATATGGATGAGACAGGCTCCCGCTTTCCTCAACGAGAGCCCAGCGCAGGGCTTTCCCGCGAGCAAGGCGCCGGCCATCAAGCTCAGGTGAGGTTCGTGACCGACGCACAACACGACGGAATTAGGAGGCAATGTGCCGAGCAGCGAAAAGAGTGTATCCGGCGATGCCTCGGGAACCAGTTCGTCGCAGATCCGAACGGTGAGCCTTGGACGAACGAGGCGCTGAAGAATCTCGGCTGTTTCGCGCGCGCGCGTCAAGGGGCTTGAGAGGAGATGCGTGGGAATGATGCGCAGGTTGAGCAATCCCCTGGCGGACTGGCGGGTTCGTGTGGTTCCCTTGTCGGTGAGCGGGCGGTCTTGTTCCTTTCCGGCCCATTCCTGACGTTCGACTGCAATGCCATGTCGGAATAAGACAATATCCATCGATCACCTTGCATTCGTGACGCGACATGAGAGCGGGTGACGGGAAGAAATTTCTAATTGTTCAAGGATCCCTTGAAATTGGGCGATCGCGATGCAACCGTAGCCTTGTTCGGGGATGTGACAAGGACTCATGCCACGTTCATCGCACACTATTCATACAGACTCGCGCCGCGCTTCGCAAGACTTGTCTCGGACGGCCGCCGAATACCAAGCGACGGTGCTGCGATTAGTGCGTCGCCTGATCGCCGGCCAGTGTCCGCCCGACAGGGTGCATGCCATCCGCACCCATTGCCGACGACTTCAAGCGTTGCTGGAACTGTGCGGTGACGATGAGCGCGCCCTCGTGATAGCGCAGAGCGTCCGGCGTCTAAGCAAGCTGCGGGCGTTACAGGTTTTTCATCAGTATCTGCGTAAAATCGAGGCGCCACAGGCGGACGTGGACGCCCTCGATGCCTGGATTGTACAAAGAGAGCAGAAGCTGCGTCATACGCAGGCCTATCAGCAAATCGAACAAGCCGTCTGGAAGCACGCGCTTCCAACCAACACTCACCTCAATCATTCTTTAAAGGATAAGCTTGACGTCCTGTGCCATGTGCACGAAAAAAAACTGGCAGGTCTGATTTCGGCAGCCTCAGAAAAACCTCGCCGTAAACGTCTGCATGCCTTGCGCCTCGCGCTGAAAACCATTCGATACCAGACGGAATGGTTGCCCGGCCGGCGGGGGCCCAAGCAGGCGCTTGTCAAGCGGATCAAACGGGTCCAGGCGGTATTAGGCCGTTACGAGGAAATGGCGGATTTCAGGCGATGGGGAAAGGAGCTGGACCTGACCGTACGGGCGCGTATTCAGAAGGATTGGAAACGGGCTCGCAAACGAGCCCGGGCGGTGCCGGCAGAACTGACGTGGCTGGTGGACGCCATGGCATCCGGTCATGTCTGGATTGGAATAGACGAGAAAACCACTCTACTGGGTCGGCATGGCGTCCGCACTCACTGAGCCACTCATCGTCATACGATAGCCGCCGCCGGGGACCATCACAATATGGCCAATCGCCGTACCCTCCCCTGTCAGCTTCTGATTGAGTTGTGCCAGGCAGCGATCAAGCTCCCCGTCATGCAGGAGTGGGTCGTCGCCCCAGAGAAGCGCCTTGAGTTCCTCGCGAGGGACGACGTTCCCGACGGTACTGGCTAGTCGCCGCAAGGCTTTCCATTCGTGGCTGGAGAGTGTCAGCTTTCGTCCGCGGTACACCGCCACATACAGATTGTCCGCACAGACGAGATCCTCGCCCAGATCCTCTTCCTGTCCCTGACCCTGCCGACAACGGCGGAGGAGTGCCCGCACTCGCGCCACCAGCTCAACGGCCCCGTAGGGTTTGACGATAAAATCGTCCGCGCCGCCATCGAGCGCCTCGACACGACGTTCTTC
>JACQHN010000412.1 GCA_016199015.1 Nitrospira defluvii | reverse complement strand
CCATAACGTGAGGCCCGATACACGACCTCCATGTTGATGGAATCGGCATCGATGATCGGCGAAATCGCATCAAAAAAGTACAGGTGATGTTCGTGAGTCAACTCGCTGATAGCCTTTGACAACTTCTCCGAGGTCAATGGACCGGTCGCAATAATGCTGACGGCATCGGAAGGCACTTCCGTCACCTCTTCGCGAGTGATCCGAATATTCGGATGTCCTTCTAACGCCTGTGTGATCGCGCGAGCGAACCGTTCTCGGTCCACTGCCAATGCCGAGCCAGCCGGCACCCGTGCCTCTTCTGCTGCGCGGATGATGAGCGAGTTTAGACGGCGCATCTCGGCCTTCAGGATGCCGGGTGCATTGAGGGGATCAGCAGACCCGAGGGAATTCGAGCATACGAGTTCTGCCAGATCACCCGTCTTATGCGCCTTGGTCATCTCCTTCGGACGCATTTCGTAGAGCGTCACCTTGGCGCCACGATTGGCCGCTTGCCAGGCCGCTTCTGAGCCGGCCAGACCACCCCCAATGATCACGATGTCTTCACGCATGAATGGGAAACCTTTGAGTAGATGGAAGGAAGCCCATTGTAAGAATCGTCTTTTCTCGATGTCAAGAAACGACTGGCTTATTCGGCCTCAACATCCTGAGGTCACACTCGCCCAGGGAAGCTCGACCGTTGTACAGGGATGAATGAAACTCTCTGGGTTTCTTGCTCCGTTTCGTCCGACCATGCTAGACTCTGACCGCGTGGGCGATTAGCTCAGGGGGAGAGCGCTTCCTTCACACGGAAGAGGCCACTGGTTCGATACCAGTATCGCCCACCATTCTGCTGTTACAAAGCCCCTTACCCTATTCGTCTCCTCTTAACAGATCGATTTCTCTCGCCTCCCCGCCAGGGAAAGACCCTAGATCTTGCCGACTGGACAGAATCAGAACCCTGCGCTAGACTTTCCTCACAAGGAACAGACTCCGTCTTGTCGAATGTTCCTACAGAAGAAAGAGAGGATTGTATGCGCGGGACTGTGGCAACGATCATATTGGGACTGCTTCTGACGACCGGCTGTTCGAGCACCAATCAGATGGCCACGCAGGATCAGAACTACAACGCACCGCTCAGCATCTACAGCGCGATGGACAGCACCTCGTTGGTCTATTCCGACCCCATGGCCGCCTCACAGGCCAATGACAATCCCTATCGATGGCTTGGATTCATCCTCCATCCGGTCGGCCACCTTGTTGACTACACAGTGAACCGCCCGCTGTATGCCATCGCCAGGCAGGCCCCGTACCTTTTCGGGTATACGCCCGAAGATTCCATGATCGACTCACAGCGTCGGTAAGCCTCCTCGAGTCTCGCCGGCCGGGGCATCTCCCGGCGGCGAGGTAAGGCGTTCCGAGTTCTGCGTCCTTCCTTCCACCTACTGCCAGTCGCATCTACCTCGGCGTTTACGATATGCTCGCATCCTCAATAGCATGCACTTCGGACTGAGGCATCGAACCCGATCATGCATCGTCGGCTATCCCTCCTGCCTATACTGTTCACACTTTGTGCCTTGTGGGTGGGGTGCGAGACTCCGCCACCCGCTCGACCGCCGCTTCCTCCTTCGGAAAGCGACCTCGACCTACTAAAATCCACCAAACTCTGCGATTCACGTAAGACATTCATTGAGGCACATCCCGGCATCGCTCCGCACGTTCAGGTCTGGGGCAGCGGCGAAGAACTGCGCATTCCACAGGAACAGAGCCTTTCCAAGGGCGAGGAGTCGTACTTCTTCGATGAGGACGGAACGTTGGTCGGGACGTTGTTCGTCTTTCGCTCAGGGCTTGATCTTGAGCCCTATAAAACACTCCGACGTACCCTGTCCCAGCTCAAACCCAGCCTAGAGTTCTATCTGACAGTCGCGCAATTGGCCGACCGCCAAAATATGGCAGGTAGCACCCTCTACGACACGGGCGATGAAAAGACCACCACGCGTTATCTCGTGCTGGGTGATCGGACCGCACCACGTCTGCTCGAAGCGTCCTTTACCATTGATCCGTACGTGAAGCTGTTTTCCCCCTACCGCAAAGAGTTTCTTGACCGTCTCCGCAACACCGCACAACAAGCAGACGGCCAGCATCTTGATTCCCAGGGAGCCGAAGACAAGGAACCATTCGCGTCCCTGCAACAATTCGCGCGAGGACAGACGGCCCAATTAGCCTACTGTGGGGCAAAAAACCATGTCCTTGCCCTGGATGCGTACCAAAAGGCAAGTATCTCGGGATTCACCAACAAGGTCTGGCAAGCAGAACTCAACCACCGACTGGGCGTATCCTGGGAAGCCACCGGCAACTTGGAAAAGGCCAAGAGCGAACTGTTGGCATCTTTGGCGAAACGTCAGAATTCTCCGGAAGTGTTCAACAACCTCGGTAACGTATACGGAAAGTTGGGCGACAAGCAGAATGCCCTGGCCTCATTCGAGAAAGCCGTCCTTCTGCGTCCCAATTATGCCATTGCCCGCTTCAACATGGCCGAGGCCATTGCGGAAGCCAACCCGAAACGAGCCATTACCGAATACGAAACCTACCTAGCTCTCGTCGAAGGCATTCCTGAAGAAGCAGACCGGTCCGCCCTCGCCCAGAAACGTGTGAAAGCGCTCAAACACTAGCGCACGCGAGGAACGGGAGCGAGACAGCAATCGTGGGGCATGGGTAGGCTGAGGGTAAAGGACCCGAGCGTTAGCGGGGTGATTTCTCTTCTTCTTCCTGACTCGTCTTACACTCGATACATAACGTGGTGACTGGGCGGGCTTTCAGACGCTTGTAGGGAATATCCCCGCTACAGCGCTCACAAATGCCGTAGGTCTGTGTGGCAAATCGACTCAGCGCTTCGTCGATCTTCTTGAGCAGTTTCCGCTCCCGCTCTCGAATCCGAAATGAAAAGTGCTGGTCTGCTTCAGCGGAAGCCTGATCGCTCACGTCCGGGAAAATCTCCAGTCCGGTCGGACTGGTCAGCACCACTCCAGCCTCAGCCAGAATCGCGGCACGCTGACCTTCCAGATCCCGTAGGATATCGGGATACTTGACCCCGTTCGGCTTGGTAGGCTTTCGTCGATCAGTGGTGGATTTTTTTGCCGGAGTCTTCATCGAATACTGGGTTATCGTTACGCCGGTATTGCCCTCAGACCTGCATAGAAATTCAACTATAGCAGTCTCAATCGAAAGGGGTCAATCGGCTCCCTACTGTCAGAGATCCCGTCTGCCCTCAATTGACTTCACCAAAGTGACCTCGTCCGCATATTCGATATCCATTCCAACCGGAATCCCATAGGCGATACGCGAAACTCGCACATGGTGCGGCTTCAACAGACGAGTCAAATAGATGGCCGTCGCCTCACCTTCGATCGTAGGATTCGTGGCGACAATGACCTCCTCCACCCCTCCCGCCTTGACGCGATCAAGCAGTTCCTCTGCGCGAATATCGGAGGGACCGACACCGTCCAGCGGGGACAACACCCCCAGCAGAACATGATACAGCCCCCGGTACCCGCCGGCTCGCTCGATCGCATACAGCGTGCTGGGTTCTTCGATCACGAGAATCTTGCTTCGATCCCGCTTGGGATCCCGGCAGAACTCGCAGAGCTCTTCTTCGGCAATATTGCGACATTGACGGCAAAACGACAGCCCATCCTTCACGGCCTGAATCGCTTCGGCCAAGCGCAGGGCATCTTCTCGTTCCGACTTCAGAATATGAAACGCCAACCGTTGCGCGCTTTTCTGGCCAATTCCAGGCAAACGCACCAACTCGCGCACCAACTTCGCCAATAACCCCTGCTGATCAATGCTCATGAAGCGTGTTCACATGTGATGATGGCCCGAGCAGGACGACTGGTCATTCGCGCTGCCCATCCAAACTGGGCGCACCGGAATGTCAAAAGAGGCCGGGAATCTTCATCCCGCCCGT
>JACQHN010000411.1 GCA_016199015.1 Nitrospira defluvii | reverse complement strand
GGAGGAACAAGAACGCGGCGATGACGAGGACGACTTGATTCCGGCTCTTCATCGCGATTCCGAACCGCGCAGGAGCCACGGCCTATGAGGTGGCGGCAGGAGAACGGAGAGAGCGCACGGCCGCGGCGAGCAATTGCACACGTTCATCCCGTTGAAGCTCCTCCAACGACAGCGATAACTTTCGAGACCAATTCGGATACGCATCGAGAGTGCCAGGCAGGTTCATTTGTGTCACTTCGCCGATCACATCGTCAAGGTTGACCATCACAATCCAGGCCCGCGAGGTCGCGAGGTACACATGGATCGCCCGGCACAGTTCCGGCGTCATCACCGGCACCTGTTCCAGCTGACCGCTCACACCCGATGGCAGCAGCCCCGCTCGCTGCAGAGCCGCAAGCATATGCCCCTTGTCCCGCGTCCGCTCCTCATGCGCCTGTATCCGAGCCTCTTCGCTCGGATACATGCCGAGACTCGCGCGTAATCGGATGTCTTCCCCTGTCCAGTAGCCGGACAGCGTGGGAAGATCGTGCGTGGTGACGACCGCCAAAGATTGTTCCGGATAGGCCGATGGAGGATTGAAGGACCCATCATTCCAATTCCGCTCGAAGTAGAACACTCGGTAGGACAGGATCTTATAGCGCGCAAGCTGCTCCCGCACGTAATCGGGCACCGTGCCCAAATCCTCTCCGATCACCAGGGTCTGGGCGCACATGCTTTCAAGAGCGAGAAGACGCAGCAAGTCTTCCGCGGGATATTGCACATAGGCCCCCGCCGCCGCAGTCAACCCGCGGGGCACCCAAAACAATCGGAACAACATCATCACATGATCGATACGAATCGCTCCGCCTTGACGGAGCGTTTTCCGTAACAGTTCCACGAAGGAGCGATAGCCCGTGGCCTTCAGACGGAGTGGGTGAAACGGCGCGAAGCCCCAGTTCTGACCTTGCGGAGCAAAGGCATCCGGAGGGGCGCCGCAGTCCGCGCCTAACGCCAGGACATCTTGCAGCATCCAAGCCTCACCGCCATTACGATCGCTCCCCAGCGCCAGGTCCGGATACAGCCCGACGGTCATTTGCACCTGGGCCGCGCGTGCATTCGCGTCTCTCAGCTGATCGGCCGCCACCCACTGCATATACTGAAAGAATCGGACCCGCTTGCGATGTCGTTTGACGAATTCCCGCAAGGCGGCTGAACCAGGGGACCGATACTGTTCGGGCCACTCGGGCCAGAGCTTGGAAGAAAGTTCGACCAAACGCCGCTCTTCTTCCAGCACCTGAAACAACGCAAACCGTTCCAGCGAATCACCTTCGTCCCGAATAAACCGTTCCAACAACGATCCACGCGCACTGGTCGGCTGCAGCGAGGGCTCAGTGCCCGTGTAGTTGTCGTTCAGGAACTGTCGGTAGGCAAAATCCAGCATCGTGCGCTTCGCCTTCACCACCGACTCGGAGTCCACACGGTCGGCTTGACGGACCCGCGCCAATTCCTTCTGAAACTCCGGACTATTCCGCAGCCGCTGCGCGTCCGGCGAAGTGCGGTATTCTGGCAAGCGTTCGAGATCGATATAGAGTTCATTCAAGAAGAGTCGACTGGTCGGCGAGTAGGGGCTGAGATGGTGGGGACGTGAGTTCTTCAGCGCGTGCAACGGATTCAAGCCAATGATCCCGACTCCCAATTCCCTGCCCGCCCATTCAACTAACTGGCCCAAATCGGTAAAGTCGCCGACACCCCAATTGGTCTGAGATCGCAGCGAGTACAATTGCACTGCCAGGCCCCAGATCCGTCCCCCTTGGGCCATACCATCCGGCACATAACAGTGCGGCGGAGCGACGACGACGCGGAGCGATCCCTTGGTGTCACCCTGGCCTCCCCTGGCCACCATCGACAGGTCGTAGTAGCCGAGCGGCAAGTCGGGAAACAGCGGCAGTTGAAAACGCACGGCACGGCGTCCCGCCAGATCTCGTTCCTCTTGCGGGACCAGGTGCGGACCGGCTTCCGCACGGTGAATGACCGTACCTTTTTCATCGGTCAGGTGCCATGCCACCATCAGGCGAGGCTCGTCCCCACGCTCCAGCAGAAGCCGCAGTGACCACTGCACGCTCTCATACCCCTGTTGGAGGATGAGGATGGGATCACAGGGCTGTTGCCAAGCAGCCTCGTCCCAGGTGATGAGTTCTTGCGCCAGCGCCTCGCGCGAGTCGACGCGAAACCCCATCGCAGACAAGATGGCCCGCGTCGTGTCGTCACTGGTGACGTGAAGGGTGCCGGCGATGTCGTGATACTCAGGGGAAATTCCGGCCCGCGAGGCGAGGAGGCGAAGCAGGTCTTGCTCGGTGCCATCGTACATAGTGTGATGCCAGAGTGTGAGTGAAGACCTCGATCAAGTCAAGGCATCCTAGGGTTTATCCCAGCGTTGCGATACAATTCCCGTCCTGATCCGCACGGTGCTGCGGCTGGAAAATCCATTGTGAGGTAGATGCCCTGATGACCGGGAGAAATCTGGCTATGTCGTTCCGATGGTGTCTCGGATGATCGATCGACAAGTCGTTCGTTTCGGCACGAGTTCCTGGGCCTACGAAGGCTGGTTCCAGCAAGTCTACCGACGAAGCTATTCGGCAAACCGCTTCTCCAGGGACAGCCTGGGTGAATATGCAATGTACCCTCTCGGCAGGTCGCCGCTTTTTCGTACCGTCGGCATCGACCACTCCTTTTACCGACCGGCAAGCACAGCACAACTTGCGCACTACGGGAGCCAGGTCCCGACCGATTTTCACTTTTGCTCGAAGGTCTGGGAAGAGCTCACCATTCCTACCTATGCGGATCTGCCCCGCTATGGAATCAAAGCCGGGAAGCCCAATCCCCGGTTTCTCGATAGCGACACGTTTCGCAACCTGGTCCTACGACCCTTTACCGAGGCCCTTCCTGGCCGTATCGGGCCCTTCATTTTTGAGTTTCAGCGGTCCGGACTGGAGCCGACAGCCTTCCTTGCCGCGTTGGATCGTTTCCTTGACGCACTGCCCTCCGGATTTCCCTATGCGGTGGAGATTCGGAATCCGGCGATCCTGACCCCGCGGTATCGAGCGATCCTCCAAGCGCACCGCGTCGCCCATACCTACAATCACTGGACAGGCATGCCGCCGCTCCTGACGCAACACCACATCCTGGGAAGGACCTTCACGGCCCCCTTTCTCGTCATGCGCCTCCTGACGCCGCTCGGTCTCCCCCATGCCACAGCCGTGGAGCGGTATGCGCCCTATCATCGCATCGTGTTGCCCCAACCCCAGATGCGACGAGAAGCCGCCACCCTCGTTCAAGACGCGTCTACCCAGGGCGTCGTGCCTTATGTGCTCGTCAATAATCGGGCGGAGGGCAATGCGCCCCTGACCATTCAAGCGATCATCGAACAGTTGGCGGTTCTGCCGAAATGAGTCGCATTGCTGCCGGCCCTCACGCGTGGTAGCATAAATCAGCGTCACCGCTCGATGCCCAGAATCAAGGCCGATGTGGAACTGGCCACAGAAAGGTAGGTGGCTCGTATGATCCCGCTGCTGTCCGTTTTAGGAACCGGCGCCCTGCTCGTAACCGCCGCGCAATGCTTCGCGCTCGTCGCACCGACGCGAGCCTTTGCGCAAAGCCCTCGCGTCGACATTACTGGCGACTATCGGTATACCTACCACGAACCGGAAACCGCGGCCGAAGCCAAGCAGACTGCCTGCTTGGAAGCCCTCCATCAGGCCGTCAGCACATCCGCGGCGGTGCGCGAACAGACCGCCTCGATCGTGGATTCCAAATTATTTCGCAATCTGGTCCACGCCCTGGCCACGAAACACGTCAGCGACCAGCAGATCCTACAACAGAGCGAAAAGGGCCACACGGTGTACTGCAAGGTGAAAGCGGTCTTCTATCCGGACGAGGTGGAACGGGTGCTCCTCGCTCAAACGACGGGCGGAGCGGAACCGGGATTGGATCAGAATAGAGCCCTGAAGATTCTCAGCGCACGGGAAGATCCGGACGGCACCATCGTCATCGCTTACCAAGCGCTCAAACGCCTCGATTGGCTCGGAACAGCCTATCAAGGCAGCTTGCGGGAAACGGCGGATGTGATGGTGGATTTTTACGATGAGCACGGCACGCTGCTGCGGAGTACCCGCCACCCGGCCCGAAAAACCGCCACCGGCGATGACGTGATGAATCCCGGTGAGGTCAGAACCCTGAAGGTCGCCAAGCCCCTCAACACGAAAACCTATCGCGTCTGGGTCGTGAAATAATCCGCCGACGATCCTGGGAAAAGCCGTGCACTGCCCGGATTTTCCCCTGGCCACTGCCCGCTACGAATTCCCGCCCGTGGAATTATCGATCCGCTGCGAGGGGCGGCATGTTGATGCCGACGCGCTCCAACCCCATGATGACGGTCAAGGCCGCCGGCGAGTGCTGGACGATTTCTTTCTGCACTTCAATGCGGCGTAGATCGACAAATTCCGGCGCGGTCAACCCCAACGATTCGCGGTAGGCACGGTCGGCAATCCCGCGCTGCTTCTCGGCTTTTTCACGCGCTTCTTCCGCCTTTTGAAACTCGACCATCGTAATCTTCCGCTGTTCCTGCACGATCGTTTGGGTCGTCTGCTCCACCACACCCTTAGGCGGCAGGATGCTGCCGACCACGACGCGATTGAGCCGGATCGGCATGTTTTGCTTCTCGATGAGCTTGCTCTGAACCTCGCGCGCAATGGCATCCTGCAACTTCGTTCTGGTGGTCGGGTCGGTTGTCAACTGAAAGAGCGGGTACCGTTGAACTTCTTCCCGAACGAAGGTGCGGAAGGCTTCCTTCACGTTGTTTTGATACCAGTTCGGCCCGTAGCGGCTGATGAGCTCCGGTGAGCGGCTTTCGACGACGTTGGCGATCATGAAGGCATCGAACGACACCGGGGCGTTTTCAGCCGAAATGATGTCGAAGTGTTCCGAATACTGCAGCGGCCGGATATCAACTTCAATGACCTTCGTCGTCAGCGCGACCAATACACGACCGGTTTTGGAAGGCACGGCATCGACCCCTCCATGACCGAAGAAAAATGGTTGTTCGACCAACACCCCCTCATGACCTGCCTCGATCGCCACACAGCCTGAAGTGCACAGCAATGCCCCCACGGCCCCTATAGCTCTCAACGTGGACCAGGCTCCCTGTCTCATAGGTTCCTCCTGTGAAAAGGTCGGGCCAACGAGTCGCACCCCGTGACGTTCTGCGCGTTCTGACGGGCTCGCGAGGCCATGCAAGTACATTACGAACCACATGGGCACGTTGTCAAACGAGGACACTGGAGTACGAACGACGGCCACTACGGAGGAGGGAACCTATAGAACAGCAGGTGGCGACGCTAGTAAATCCCGGCCTCGCGTTGCAGCCATCGTACATACCGAATGATGTGATCGACGTCTCCCGCCGTCACCCCTTCGATCTTCGGCATGTTGCCGAATTCCCAATGATGAGCGCGGACGCCGTTCTCCGCCGCCCGTTGGAACGCGACATCCGCGTGATGATTCGGTTCATAAATCTTATGCACCAGTGGAGGACCTTGTTTCGTCCCGACGCCTCGAACACCATGACAGCCCGCGCAGTTGGCGCTGAACTTCGCCTCACCCACCTGAACCTCTGCCGGCGTGGCGCCCCCGGCAGGCTTGGCAGCCTCCGGATTTGTGGCACCGGACTCACAGGCTGCCAGCACCGCAACCAGCAGGCTCAGTCCGGCTCCGCGCAACCACACGTTCATCTCGACCCCACTCTGCATGATTCGCCTCATCGTGGGAGCTCCGGCGGAGTCGTCGTCGACCGGTTTCCCTGTGACTGGTTCAACTGCTCGCGCAACATTCGGGTCGTCCGATTCAACGTCAATCGCCGGTAGACCCGTGCACCGATCGGCGCAATGATCACCAAGGCAATGATCAGGTACATAAAAAATTCTTCGGGTGTCATAGACACGTTTCTCCAGACAATTGCGCCACGACACCGTAAGCGGCATGGCGGTGACGAAACAGGTTCCGACACCCATCGAATCGGCCACCTGCTCCTCGCTGACTTTCCGTTGTCCGCTTCCTGTTAAGGTATCGCATAGGGGACAGGATCCACAACTCCTGCCTGGTGAAAGCCTTCCCGTCGAATGCGGCAACTGTCGCACCGGCCGCAAGCAATGCCGTCATCACCCGGGTCATAGCAACTGTGCGTGAGTTCGAACGGAACTCGAAGTTCCTGACCACATCGCACAATCTCGGCCTTGGACTGCATGAGCAAGGGCGCACGCACCTCGATCGTCCGGCCCTCGACACCCATCTTCGTCCCAAGCCGCGCAACGGTCTCAAACGCATGGATAAACTCCGGTCGGCAATCCGGATATCCGGAGTAGTCCAAAACATTGGCTCCAAAATAGATCGTCTGCGCATCGAGGGTCTCGGCATAGGCCAGGGCCAGCGACAGAAAGACGGTGTTGCGGGCGGGAACATAGGTGACGGGAATCAACCCTGACCGCTCCTCGTGGGTGCGGTCCTTGGGAACCTCGACGTCAGCGGTGAGGGCGGAACCTCCAAACGCTCTCAGATTCACCTCCACCACAACATGCCCCGTCGCGCCTATCGCTCGAGCGACTGCCTGTGCTCGTTCAACTTCAACAGCATGGCGCTGCCCGTAGGAGACGGTCACACAATAGATGCGAAACCCATCCCGCTGGGCTATTGCGGCCGTGACGGTGGAATCCAACCCACCACTCAGCAAAACGACTGCCTTCGGAGCGACCTGAGCCATAGGTAGAGGAACGGAGCGGGCAGATCACCGACATCGGCGAGAGGGTCACTGACGCTACACCCCAGGTGCAGCAACAAGCACATGAACTCGAGAATTGATGCGACCAGCCTGGGGAGCTAGTCGCGATCCTCTTCCTTCTCGATCTTTTCGAGAAGTTCCTGTCGAGACTGGCATTGGACGCACAGCTTGGCGAAGGGCACCGCCTCCAACCGCTTTTCACTCACCTCGATGCCGCACTCTGCGCAAACCCCGTAGGTCCCCTCGTTCAACCGCGTCAAGGCCTCATCGATCGCTTGGCGCTTCCGGTTGCGCATCTCCATCAACGAGATACCCAGCTCGCGATCCAGATCCATGAGGGCTTGATCGCCCACATCACGGGCGGATTCCAAGCGACGCTGCTGATCTTCCGTCAGGGACTGCCCGAGGTTTCCCTCAATCTCCCGCATGATTTCCTGACGCTTGCCGAGCAGCATCCGCTGCAAGACCTCACGCCGATGCTGGCGCTCTTCGCGTTCTTTGGGCGTTTCCTTGAGCGTGAGAGCCGCCACGACACGCGCGGCTACACTGTCTTCGTCTTTTTGAGTCATAGGGGTAACTGCAGCCGGTCGCTCTTTTTTAACAGGCTTCTCAGGAGCGAGGGCTTTTGCTTTCGTCGTTGGTGTTTTTTTCTTCGCGTGGACTTTCGTCGCCATAGAGTCTCATACCCTTTCGTGATGAGTGCAAGGCGAAAAAGTTTGGCTGGTATATCACGCTACAGATCGTTTGACAAGTACCTAGCTCCCCTAGAGCTTGGGGACTTAAGGATAGATGATCATCGAATGCACGTCGTACCCTGTGAGCCGGTCGCGTCCATTCAGGCCTTTCAGCTCGACGAGGAAATCCAGCCCTGCGATTTCACCGCCAAGTTGGCGGATCAGGTGAACTGTTGCCGCCGCCGTTCCACCTGTGGCCAGAAGGTCGTCCACGATGAGGACTCGTTCCCCTATCGCCACGGCATCCCGATGGATCGCCAGGGCACTGGCCCCGTATTCAAG
>JACQHN010000408.1 GCA_016199015.1 Nitrospira defluvii | reverse complement strand
TTGAATCGCCGCACCGAGGCCACCTACGCCGACGGCACAGCCACGAGCTTCACCTATGATGCCGTAGGCCGGTTAACGAAGGCCACGGACTCGATTGTCGGGGCGATTGAATTTCTCTACGACAATCTGGATCGGCTGAGAAAAGAAATCAGCGCGCAGGGGACGGTGGAGTATGCCTACGATGCGATTGGCCGGCGGACGACGATGACGGCCAATGGCGCCACGCCCGTTTCGTACGGCTACGATGCCGCCAGTCGGTTGATCCAAGTGGCACAGGGAAGTCTGGCGGTGGGGCTCGGCTACGACAATGCGAATCGAAGAACCTCGCTCACTTATCCGAACGGCACCTCGACCAGCTATACGTATGATGTGGCGTCACGGTTGACCAACATCACACACCTGGGACCCAGCGGGATTCTCGAAGCGTTGACGTATGCCTACGACCCGGCGGGGAACAGAACGAGTTTGACACGCAACAATGGCACAGCATCATTGCTCCCGGCTGTGGTGACCTCGGCCACGTACGATGTGGCGAATGAGCAGACTGCGTTTGCTGGAGCTGCACTCCAATACGATGCCAATGGAAATCTCACGAATGATGGCGTCAATACGTATCAGTGGGATGCACGGAATCGGTTGATAGGGATGAGCGGCGGAACCAGTGCCAGCTTCGCCTACGATCCGCTTGGACGACGGACGAGTAAAACGATCAATGGCGTCGTAAGCCAGTTCGCGTACGATGGGAATGATATTGTGGCCGAAATCGGTGGTGGTGCAGTGGGTGCCAACTATCTCCGCTCATTGAATATCGATGAACCGTTTGTCAGGCAGACGAGCGGCGGCAATGAGCATTACCATACCGATGCCCTCGGCAGTTCGTTAGCCTTGAGCGACACCACCGGCGGATCTGTGGCGACCTATGGGTATGAGCCGTTTGGGAAGACGACGATGACCGGCGCATCCTCGAATCCGTTCCAATACACGGGCCGCGAAAACGATGGGACGGAGCTCTATTACTATCGGGCGCGGTACTACGCACCAAGATCGCAGAGGCTTATTACTAACGATCCGCTTGATCTCAGCGAGCTGTTTTTAATAAAGCAGAGCGTTTCCCAGGAAGTGGGTTTAACTGGAGAGTCAACTGTTGAGCAGGAAGATGCTCTTCTACTCTACTCGAATATCCTTTCTCGCCCTGGTCTACAACATCCTTATCTTTATGCTCTCAATGCCCCAATTAATTATACTGATCCAACTGGCGAAATCGTGCCCCAGTTGATTGCTTGCGCTGCAGGGGCAGGAATTAGCATAGGGCTAGATGTGTTATCCGGAAAGAAAGTTAGTTTGGCAGGCGCAGGGATAGGATGTCTGACTGGCGCAATCGGCCTGCGAGGACTTGCTGGAATTCCAGGGGGAGTTGGCGGTCGTTATTTTCGCATCGGATACGGTCGATTTGGCGGGCAGACTGGTGTACCACGAGTCTCATTAGGGCCGAGCCCGTGGAACAAAGGGAAATGGTGGACACATTGGAAACTTTATCCTTAAGAGAGGCTGGGCAGAACTGTTCGCTGCCGCGATAACAAAATGGGGAAAGCCTGGAACTATCTTGAAAGCCGAGGTGACGCGTTGCTGGCCGAGCTGCGAGACCTTTCATTTGAGGCCCTACTGGCTCTCCACCAACCTGAGGAGGAGCTACGCTTTGGGTGCCTATGGAAGGGACGCATTGGAACACATGTCGATCTCATTGACCAGCAAACGATCAGGGTTGTCGTTCATGGAGTTCTTGAGCTTCGACTGCTTGGTAACTACCACAACTACGTCGAGGGCTTCCGGCGAGGGCGTTACGGGTCTTTCGAGAAGCTCACAGAGGCGGACTATTATGAGTTCGATTAGTAAAGAAAAAGGGGACAGGCTGAATAACCGATGACGTTGTCCCGTCCGCGTGTCCGGCAGAGGGATGGATGGGGCGGACGGTTCAACGTCGGACTGATAACCGGATCTGACTTGAGATGAAGATCGTGCGACACATAGGACGGTGGCTCTTGTCATTGCTGATATTTCTGCTGGTGGGAGCCCCTGCGATCGCTGCGGCTGATGCGCCCGCACTCGACGTGCCGCGCGGACAGACCTGCCCTCTGTCTGACGACCACGACACGATTCTCGCGGACATGTTCGAAGACGGCAGCGTGCTCATCATTCGTGCCATCGTCCTGTCGATCACTATCTACGACTATGACGACCGGCTCGAAGGGGGAGGCACCGGGCAGACGTTGACCTATACCTCCGGTTTCAGCCGTGAGCGCTTCTCGTTACAAGCCGATGGGACTTATCGCAACGACCGCACACCCATGCTGGCTGGGATGATCGCGCGGCGCAATCAAGATGGCAGTTCGACATTGCGGGAGAAGAACGGCACGGTGCGGACGTTTGGGGTGGACGGATGGCTGCGCAGCATCACCGATCGCAACGGCAACACCGTGACGATTGTCCGAAGTGGGAGTCAGATTCAGCAGATCATCGAACCGGGCGGTCGGGCCCTCACGTTCCAGTACGGCGGCGGCGGGATCAGCCAGATTACCGACCCTTTGGGCCGGAGCGTGACCTACGCCTACGAGTCGGAGCCGACCATCTGGGGCAGTCCCCGGCTCCGAACCGTCACGAATCCAGCCGGAGGCGTCACGACCTACGGCTATGCCGTGGCGTTTAACATTGCCTCCATTACCGACGCGCGCGGCATCACCTATTTGACGAATACCTATTGCAGCGGCACTTGTCCGCTCGATCCTGCCGTGGTGACTCAGACGATGGCGGACAGCGGCGTCACTCAGATCGACTATGTCGTCACCAATCGCACCGTGACGCAAGCCACCGTGACCGATAGCCGGGGGAAGCCGACCATCCATCGGTTCAACACCCGCAGTCATGACGTAGGGGTGGTGGATGCCCTGGGGCAATCCACCAGAACGACGAGAGATTTCACGACCAATCAGGTCACCGAATCCCGTGACCCGCTCAATCGCCCAACCAAGTTCACCTACGATGCGGCGGGCAACCGCATTGCGCTGCTTCGAGCGAATGCTTCCGCTAGCCTCTTGCCTCTCGCCACTAGCCTGGCTTCGTACGATGCCGCGAATGAACAGACTGCATTCGCAGGCGCAACGCTCACGTACGATGGGAACGGGAATCTCACCAACGATGGAGTAAACACCTATCAATGGGATGCACGGAATCGGTTGATCGCCATGAGCGGTGGGGCAACGGCCACCTTCGCCTACGATCCGCTCGGTCGGCGAGCCAGCAAGACGATCAATGGTGTGGCAACCCAGTTTGCCTATGATGGAAATGACATCACGGTCGAGATTAGTGGCGGTGCTGTGAATACGGCGTACCTCCGGAGCCTATCGATCGATGAAATGTTTGGTATTCACCGTCAAGATGGCGCCTACTTCTCCATCTACGATGGGTTGAGTAGTACGCTCACGTTAACGAACCAGTCAGGTACGTCTGCCGTTCAATATACCTACGAACCGTTCGGAAAGACCCAATCCTCCGATCCTGCGTTTGCCAATCCGATCCAATTCACGGGCCGCGAAAACGATGGCAACGATTTCTACTACTATCGAGCAAGATACCTCTCGCCAAAGTTACAGAGATTCGTTTCTGAGGACCCGATAGGTTTGTTCGGAGGAGATGCCAATCTTTACGCCTACGTCTGGAGCATCCCAACAATATTGGTGGACCCGCATGGTCTAGCAGGCAAACGGCAAGAGCCACATTTCGATCCGTACAGACACGGTGGACCTCACTTCGACCTGCCCCAAGGCCGGTATGATGCCGAGACGTTGAAGCCGATACCGCATAAGGGGGTAACCCCGCCTGAGCTGACCCGAAATGAGATACAGTCTCTAAAGGTAAGCAAAGCATATAAGCAGTGGTTGAAATTTGCCAAGCAAGCAGGAAAGGTTGGCGGAATCGGGCTCGGGATATTCCTCGAATTGGTAGATCCCGCTGAGGCTGGTGATCCTGATCTAGGCACAATCGACCTTGGTCAGAGGAAAACAGAATAGAAAACAAATCGAACTCGGGAATAACTCTGAAATGGGCAAACTGCGGCGTCGTGGCAACAAGAAAGAAAGATACGAATTTGTTTCGGCATATCCGGTAAAAAAATATAGATGCGGCCTGAAAGCGGGTGACCGACTTCGAATCAAGAAAAGAATTGTAATTAGAGACCACACAGGAAAACCTACTGGGAAAATCCATCCGGCAGGAGAGGTTTGGACAGTATTGCCAGGTGCAAGAGACAATCCAACACTTGTGTGGCTTCGCCAAGCAGATGGCAACAGGCATACCTGGGACGATGACGAGTCAATTTTCAGAACGTTTGAACTCATCAAGCCGTTAGATCACAGAAAAAGAAAGTCAGCTGGTCAGAGCTCTGCAGGAAAATCTAGAGACCTCGGTGAAGCCATGAGGCACCAGTTCGGTGAAATCATTGGTGAACGTCAACTGAATAGAGCCGGGGCGCGGAGTAAGGATCTGACGGTAACCCTGGGAAAACCACGAAGAAGAAAAGACGGTGACTGGGAATGTCCCTTCCGAATCACTGGCTTGGGAATTCAATACGGATATGGTGTAGATGGCATACAAGCTCTGATTACGGCTCTTGATGGGATTCGAGTCATGTTGGAACGAAGTGCACAACGATTCTCGTGGTTGGGGGGTGAGCCGGGTTATACAGGGTTTGATCGCTTCGTTACCACATCGCTTGGAGAAAAGTTCAACAAGCGACTAAATCTGATAATAGATCGCGAAATAGCCAAGTTTGTGTATCTCCTTGAACGGACACACCAGAAAAGAAAAACAACAACGAGAAAAAAAAAGCTGCTCCCGCCTGCCCAGTAGAGGGAGATGGATGGGGTGGGTGGAAGAAGAAATTTTTTATATGTGGACAGTTGCGGCGAAGACGATTCGATCCACAGGCTGGTGGCTGCTCCCGCTGCTTGTCGTGACTCTCCTGACTGAGCCCTCCGCAGCTCAGGCTGATCTTTGTCCGGCTCGTTCAGACTCATTCGATGGGCGTCATGATCGGATGACTTGCATGGTGGACAGTGAATCGCACACCGCTGTCTTCCTTCATCTCGAAATCCGCTGGCAGTTGGTTGTGTGGACTACCAACGCTGGTGTCCCTCCAGATCAGACCGCCTCGTTGGGTCAGACCACCACCTCTCTCCGCGACGCCAGCAACCAGGTCCTGAGCAGCCGCGATCCCTTGGGGCGCACCACCACCTTCACCTACGATCCGGCCAACGGCAATTTATTGACTGTGAAAGATCCGCTGAACCATGTGACCAGCATCACGTACAACGGCTTTGGGCAGCCGTTCTCGGTGCAAGGGCCGATCGCGACCGAGCCGCCGACCACCTTCGCCTATGATGCAGTGGGTAATCTCATCACCACGACTGATCCGTTGGGGAACGCGACGCAGCGGACGTATGACGTGGTCTCGCGTCTCCTCTCACTCACGGACCCCCGCGGCCTCATCACCCAATTCCGCTACGATGCCTTGAATCGCGTGACCGACATCGCCGATGCCCGACAAGGCATCACACGCTTCACCTACGATCCCAACGGGAATCTGCTGACCGTGACCGATGCCAAGAATCAGACGACGACCTACACGTACGACACTATGGACCGGCTCAAGACGCGAAAGGACGCGCTGAACCGCACGGAGACCTATGCCTACGACCCCGCCGGCAATCTGGCCTCCTTCACCGACCGCAAAGGCCAACAGACGACGTTCCAGTACGACGCGCTCAACCGCCGTACCCAGGCCACCTATCCCGATGCGACCACGAGATTCACCTATGATGTGATGGAGCGTTTGGTCAAGACCAGAGATGGTGCCAGAAATGATTCTCTATAGTCTGGCTCAATTTGAACGGGGCGTGTTGAGGTCAGCCGAATGAACAGGTTCCCTTCATATAGTGTTGCGAGATTTGGCCTGATGACTCTGCTCTGCGCGAGTCTTTTGATGCCGACGGCCTTACCTGCCGACACCGCCCAATATTTCTATGACGAGCTGGGCCGACTGGCGGGGGTGATCGATGGGCAAGGACAGGTCGCAGTCTACAACTACGATGAGGTCGGCAATCTCCTCGGCATTCAACGCTTCACGACGAGTGGCACCGGGATCGGGATGTTTGCCGTTGCGCCCGGCAGCGCGCGTGTGAACACGGCGGTGACTATTCAAGGCTTCGGCTTTACCTCTCCGCCCTCGAGCAATCAGGTGTCGTTCAACGGCGTGCCGGCCACCGTCCTCTCGGCGACAGGGACCAGCTTGGTGACGCGCGTGCCGGCTGGAGCGTCCACAGGCCCCGTCACCGTGACGAATGCCAACGGCACCGCCACGAGTCCTTCGGCGTTTACCGTGCTGGTTCCGCCCATCATTGTGAGCGTCACGCCCAACAGGGTCCCGCAAGGCAGTACCGTCCAGCTCGTGGTCGGGGGATTTAACTTGGGGAATACCCCCGTCGTCACCTTCACCCCTTCCAATCTGACGGCCACGGTGGTGCAGGGGAATAACCCGCAGGAAATCACCATGAATGTGACGGTCCCGGCGTCAGCGCCGCTGCAACCTTATACCTTCTCGGTTGCAACGCTTGGTGGAACGGCCACCAGCGGGGCCGTGACGGTGACTGTGACGCCTGCGCAGTCGTCGTCCGCAGTTGCGAAGGGGAGCGTGTTTCGCCATGGGCCGTCAACCGGCTCGTCGTCGAGTGTCGTGGTGGGGAGCGTCCTCCTTGATGGGCCTCATACAGGCCCGTCGTTTGGAGTGGCCAAGGGCAGCGTGCTCTTGCCATGAGAAGAAGCCGCGAGGGAAAGATCGTTGTGTGCGCGATGAAGTGTCCGACCAAAAGGAGTCGTCTATGACTGTCCGTCTACGTCGTATCGCCATCGCTCTGTCTTGCGTTGTCTGGGGGTCGTTCGGCGTCCTCTCGGCTGTGGCCCAAGTGCCGTTCAATAGCGGCAGCACCGGTGCGTTGGGTGCCCTGAATCCGACATCCAACACGGCCATCGCCCTTCCGCCAGACGGGGTCTTGAACTGCACGACCGTGAACATTCCTGTCGGTGTTACCCTCACCTTCACCCCGAATGTCAGCAACACGCCGGTGACTCTGTTGGCCTCAGGCGATGTCACAATCGCCGGGACCGTGAGTGTCAATGGGTTCGATGGAGTGCCCCAGTCGAGCACTGGTCCCACATTGAATGTCGGAGCCCTCGGTGGCCCTGGGGGATTTGCTGGGGGAAACGGGGGTATGCGAGGAACCAATGATGCCGGAACTACTGGGCAAGGCCCCGGAGGAGGACCAGGCTGCGCGACCAGCAGTTGTAACAGTAGTCCATCAGGGCATGGCACCTATGGAGCCGATCTGTCCTTTGTGTCGCTCGTCCCACTCTTTGGCGGATCTGGAGGAGGAGGAACCCGTGCGAATTCTACGTCGGGACAGACGATAGCTGGTGGGTCTGGTGGCGGCGGGGGCGGCGCGATTGTGATTGCATCCTCAACCAAAATCACGGTGAGCGGCGCGGTGACGGCAAATGGCGGAAAGGGAACCTTGACTGATCCGAATTGCTCTTTTGGTAGGGTTGCCGGCAGTGGAAGTGGCGGCGCGATTCGACTGGTTGCCCCACAGGTTCTCGGAGCGGGGTCCCTGCAAGCCACTCCAGGCATTCAGCCGCTGTGCTTTTACACCCTGGCGAACAGTGGCCGTATCCGGATTGAGGCCAATACGAACTCCTTTACAGGAACGAGTACGCCCGGCCCCTCGCCGGGGGCGCCGACCGGGGTGACGGCAACCAGTGTGCCCCCTTTGATCAGTGCGCCGAGCTTGCGCATCGCCTCGATTGCCGGTATGGCCATGCCGCCGGTCCCGATCGGGTCCGCGACGACGCCGGATGTGACGCTCCCGGTCGGAACCGGCAGTTTGGTGCCAGTCGTGCTCACTGCCAACAATATTCCGGTGCCGACGTTATTCACGGTGCAAGTCCATTTGCCCACGACCTCCAATCCCATGGTGACCGTCACGAGTGGCGCCTCAAGCGGGAGTTTTGCTACCTCGACTGCAACTGCGAATGTGACGCTCATTCCCAGCCAAGTCTCGGTCTTGATTGTCTATGCCAACTTCAACATCCCTCCGACCATCGCGCGGTTGCTTCCCCTGATCGATGGAGAGGAAGTAGACCACGTCATGATGGCCGCGGGACTTGGCGAGTGTTCTTCCACTTCGTTGATGACCAAACTCGGCAAAAGAGTACAGCTCAGCCAGCTTTCGCTCGAGGATCAGCTGAGAGTCGCCACGGCGTTCGAGGCCCTCCACCATACGGGGAACTGAGAAAGGGTTGCACAGCAGACTCGTACCTCAGGCGCCGCCCCCTTGACCCCTTTCCTCTCCCTCGCGATGTGATGTCAGAACATCGGGGTTGAGTCGGCTTGTCGCGCCCGTGCATAATGGCGGACATGGATAGAACCGATCTTCTCTCCCTCTATCGCCAGATGTTGCTGATTCGCCGGTTTGAGGAAAAGTCGGCGGAGATGTATGCCCTCGCGAAGATTGCGGGGTTTCTGCATCTCTATATCGGCGAAGAGGCGATTGCCGTCGGGGCCATCGCGGCGCTTCGATCGGACGATTATGTGATCAGCGCCTACCGTGACCACGGCCATTGTCTGGCCCGCGGCTCCGATCCTGGCAAGGTGATGGCCGAGTTGTTCGGTAAGGCCACGGGCTTGTGCAACGGCAAGGGTGGCTCCATGCACCTGGTGGACCTCGTGCACCGGTTCATGGGCGGCTACGCCATCGTCGGCGGGCACATTCCGTTGGCCACAGGGCTGGCCTTTGCGACGAAATATCAGAAGCTCGACCTGGTGACTGTTTGCTTTTTCGGCGAAGGCGCCGTGCCGAGCGGCCAGGCGCATGAAGCGTTCAATCTCGCCGCCTTGTGGAAACTCCCTGTGATCTTCATCTGCGAAAACAACCGGTATGGGATGGGGACACCGGTGCAGCGGGCCGTGGCACTCTACGAAAATGTGGCGGAGGCCGCCCGCTCCTATGGCATTCCAGCCGAGTGTGTGGATGGGATGGATGTGCTTGCGGTCCGCTCGTTGATGCGCACCGTCGTGGAACAGGTCCGCGCAGGCCAAGGGCCATTTTTTATCGAAGCGATGACCTATCGCTTCATGGGCCACTCGATGGCCGATCCGTCACATGGCCATTACCGCACGAAGGACGAGGTCGAGGAGCATCGCAAGCGGGATCCACTGTTGCTGTTGAAGGAAACGATTCTCACCAAACAGCTGTGCAGCGAAGCGGATTTCAAGCCGGTGGAACAGGAGGTGAATGACCTGGTTGCGGCCGCAGTGAAATTTGCGGACGAGAGCCCCTTTCCGGATCTGGCGACGCTGCACCATGATGTGATGGCGGAGGAGTAACCGCACTATGGTCTTGTCCTACCGAGAGGCCCTTAATCAGGCGATGCGGGAAGAGATGCGCCGGGACGACAAGGTGTTCCTGATCGGTGAAGAAGTCGGCTATTATCAGGGCGCCTTCAAGGTGAGCAAAGGGTTCGTCGAGGAATTTGGTCCGCAACGGGTGGTTGATACGCCGATTACAGAGGC
>JACQHN010000403.1 GCA_016199015.1 Nitrospira defluvii | reverse complement strand
GAGTGCAGAAAAAGACCCACTGTGACCCGCGGAGACCCAATTTCTTGCCTCTATATACTCAAGCATCTCGCATTCAACTTTCCGCAGAGACTCAGGCTTGCCATGTTTATAATCCCTGAACGGTTGCCAAAATCGAAAAGCTCGACCTAAGCGAAATGGGTGCAAGACCACAGCCGCCGGATTACAGTTAACATCGCCGCAATAAAAGTGGAATGCACGCACCGCAAGAGATAGCTGGCTCCATTTCTTTCGCTCAGACCAGTCCAAGATGACCGCGCTTTCAGGAAGCCTCGGCAATATGCGGTGCTCAATATATTCATATTCCTGCCAATTGGGACTATTGGAGTAGACATACAACACACGGCGGCCACGTATGGACCACACTAACCAAATAATTACGTGCAGGAGCACAACCTACAGAAACCACAGCACCCCTATAGGAACAAGAACCGGCAGTAGCGCAATCAACAGGGCCACGCTGAGAGGCGCCTCAAGCTGCCTAGAAACCATTTTGGTTTTCGTACTTCGTCCATAGGGACAACCCTCAAGCTAGGTTTTCCTTCAACCAAATCTCCACCACCAGCGCCGCATCGGGGGGAATCAGATCGGGAATACCTTCGTCCCGATAGGCCAGGTGCGGGCTGATGCGCACCTTTCGGTAACCCCCTACCTTCATACCCATCAGCGCATGTTCGATGCCGGCGATGGCCTGACGTCGCCCGAGCACAATGGTGTGGTCGATCAATGAGACGCCGTCCTCGACTCGGATCATTTCTTGAGGAAGAACTTTTACCTGGCGGTCATTCAACGGCACTTCGTCGCCTCGATTCAAAAAAAAGCGTGTATTGTAGGCGACGCCATCACCCTTCTGCGCCGCCCTGCCCTCGCCTTCCCGTTCATCAAGTAGCGTGAGTCCATTGATGCGCTTCATGGATGCCTCGATTCGTCCCGTCAGTAGACGACCGTGTGCAGCGGGTGTGGTCTTTCAACTTGATCCTCCACCCGGACCCCAACCCGCCCGATGACGCGACCGTCTTCGGTTTCGACATCCACCCGCCAGTCGCCGGGATCGAGCCCTTGCTTGAAGGTGTAGGCCCGGTATCCCCCCTCACGCCCCCCGGAGATTTTCAGGGGAATCTTGTCGGCATGGCTGAACGGCTTGCTCTTGTCGCTGCGGTAGTACCAGTGGTGATAGACCGTGGCCTTCAACGTCACCGGCGCAAAAACCGCGGTGAAACAGTAGATCGGTTCGTTGGCGGTGAACGTCGTATTCGACCGCTTCCAGGCCTCATACCACTCTCTCTCGTACGACAATTCGAAGTGGTCGCCGGATCGCTTCACCTCGTGATACATCCCCCCGAATTTCATCGACAGCGGCACGGGCGGAATCCAGTTCAGGAAATAGAATCCGACCAGCAGGCCGATCAAGGCCAGGGCCGGCGCACCGGCCAACACAGCCTCACGGCGGGACCGGGCCGAGTTCCCCCAATAGACCAGGTGCACGACACGCAAGACGACCAGCACCGTCAGGCCCGCCCCGGCAAGAAAGATGGCCTGATTCATCAAGCCGGTCATGACGGGCAGGAAAAACGTGAAGAAGGCAAAACACACGAGGGCGTAAAGACCGACCAACAGCTGAATGTTCGAGAGCCGATCGCGTAGAAATTCGTTGGCAACCAGGAACCCGACCAACAGGCAGAAAAAAACCGCGGTCCCGGTGAAGGTCGCGCTTTTCGAATAGAAAATCGTGTAGGCGCTGAACAGGCCCCCCAGCAAAAACTGAATGGCCATCGGCGCGTACGGTTTCGCCTGAATGATCCATTTCATGAGCGGCGGCGCCTCCGGCGGGAGATCCTCGACCGTCGCCTCATTCGTCCCCAGCCGACCCGTCAGGACAATGAGAAAACCCAGCAGGGCGAGATAGAGAAGCAGCAGCAAATTATCCTGCAGCCGGTCGATGCGTATCAGCGTCACCGTGTCATAGGTCACTCCGCTAAAGAAAAACAGCGGCGGGAGATAGGGCTTCCCCAAGACGGACTGGAAGCGTTGCATCGACACCATGGGCCTAGAGTTCAGGAGAAGCGAAGGATTGTCAAACGAAGAGTCGAATCAGACTCGCGGATCAAGGGGGCATCATTCAGGGACGGGTGACCAGCAGCCTCCCGGCATGGAAAAGACGGAGTTGGCGCAGATTGATTTCTTTGTATCCGACCAATGCCTGAGTGACCGTCTGCTGAAGGCAGCTGGGAGAATGATCGAATACCAGCGGCGGCTCAAAATGGCGACCTTCTTACCCGCCCAACCCCGGCGCGCCAAGACGCGCCTTGTCCCAGGCAAGGCCGCAGGGAAGAAAGAACCGGAGGCGTACCCTTCGGGTACGTTGAGGATTGTTTCGCCCCGAGAACGAAGTTGGGGGCCATTTTCAGCCGCCGGCCTAGACGAAAGGGGGGAAGGGAGCATAGGTGACAGCATACCCCAACAGGCGCTCCAACCATGCTGCCATCTGTTCTTCAGGCAGCGGGGCACGGTTCAACCTCATTTCCAGTTGAAAGCCTCCGGCGTTGCCGACAATGCCAATGATCGCCGAGGCCTCATCCCCATCCGGCAGCAATTCCTGGGTATTGAATTCACAGAGTGTGCTGTACAGGCGTCCCTGCGGCTCGATCGTGGCAAGCACTTCGGGCAATTCCCCCAGCGCGCAATGCACGGAGCAACGATACACGGAGCGAGCGCCTGGCTGTACGGCGGCAAATTTCTCCAGCGTCTCGGCCAAGAATCCCGTCAGGTAGGCCCGCACACCGGCTGCTTGCGGCGCGAAGGTCGCGGCCAGCTTGCTCGCCGGCACGAGAAACTCATAGGCATCCGAGGAGTTGTATTCGAATTGACAGGGGCCGAACGCATCCGGCCAGGAGCAAAAAAACGGAGTCGCCGGATCCGCCGGCGTCAACACCAGGCTGTCCTTCTCCACTGAGGTTTCAACCGGAAGGTCCAGCGTGGTGATTGCGTCCAGGAAGATCGTCCGGCGTTCATCGACCCAGGCGGCCCGCCGCGCGTCCTCGCGCGTTTCTCCGGGAGTCACCACTTCCTGCGTGTGCAGGCGGACGCGGATAAAGGCATGGTTATGCCGAAAGCCCAGCCACAACATGCTGATTGGGTGGTGAAACTGCAGGGGCCCGCTGGTGCGCCAGGGATGGCTGATCGAACAGTAGGTGCCGACGTCTTGGTATTGCTGATAGACGGTGTGGTACCCGCCCGCCAGCAGAAAAAAATCTCCCTGCCATGCCTCGCGGACATGGAGCAGCGTCACGTCTTCCGTGGCCCAATGATCAAGCTGATCGAACGTGTCGGCGGAGTCGACGGCCCAATCCTCAACGTAGCAGATGACGTCCTTGGCGGGAGGGGCCGGCTTCAACCCTAACGCTCCGAGTCGTTCGCCCACCGCTAAGACGTCTCGAAAGGTCAGCCGGCCCGGGGTTTCCCACCGCCGTTCACGCACAACAGCCCTCCGCACTCCCTGCGCTGCAGTCGAAACGAAACGGTTTCACTTGGCTGACTTCAGCGCGCGGCCTTCGATTTTCGTATCGGTGAGAAAGCGGTCAATCCCATCTTGCAGGAGGCCGGACATGAGGGTCTCGACATCCTCGCTGGTGAACCAGAAGACCAGCTTGGTCTGTTCGCCTTGAATATTGCGGAGCGTGCTGCTGTCGTCCGCAAAGTTCTTGGCCTTGATGACCAGGCGGCTCTCGCCGGTCAGCTTGGTATTAAAGACGCGGCTTTTCGCATTCGTCGTGAACTCCCGGATTTCTCCGCCGATCACGATATCCGCCCCTGACACCCCGACGCCCGACTGCACGACCCGCGCATCCCAGCCGCGGCGGTTCCATCCCCGCTGACGCAAGGTTTCGGCCAAGGCCTCGGCGATCGTCACACCAGGCACTCCCCCGCTGACATTGAAATTCGTCACCCCGCCGCCCAAATGGGTGCGTTGGCCGATCTTCGATTTGTCCGCGCGGAGATCTTCAAACGGCTCAATGACGATCTTCAACGGCTCCGGCTGGCCGCTCTGCACGAACGGCTGCTGCGGTTGAACATTGAGCGAGACCATCTCTCCGGTTCCGGCACAGCCCCAGAGCAGCGCCAGACCCACCG
>JACQHN010000044.1 GCA_016199015.1 Nitrospira defluvii | reverse complement strand
GGCCGAGGATCGTCGTCGTGTACCCCTTCGTCTTTCCGTCTTCGATATTGCGATCCATTAAGGCTCGCACGGCCGCGAACTTTTCAAAAAACGTCTCGATATATTTCTTCGCGTCGGCTTGCGAGACACCGATGTTGGAAGCGAGTCCGAAGGGACTGATCCCATACACAATCCCAAACACAACACTCTTCGCCGCCCGTCGCATCTCTCGTGTAACCTGCTCGTCCGGGAGGTTGAAAATCTCCATGGCCGTGGCCATGTGAATGTCTTCACCCTTTTCAAACACCTGGAGCAACCGAGGATCTTGCGAAAGATGCGCCAAAATGCGCGGCTCAACCTGACTATAGTCGGCACAGAGCAGGTGATATCCAGTCGGCGCGATGAAGGCTTCGCGGATGCGCAGGCCATAGTCACCCTTGACCGGAATGTTCTGGAGATTGGGGTCCGTGGAGGAGAGTCGACCCGTGGCTGCGACGGTTTGATTCAGCGAGGTATGGAGCCGCTTGGTCTCTGGGTTCACCAGTTGCGGCAGGGCATCGACATAGGTCGATTTTAATTTGGTCAACGTGCGGTAGTTCAGGATTTGCGCAGGGAGCTCGTGCTGGGCGGCGAGTTGTGTCAGCGTGTCTTCATCCGTGGAGTAGCCAGTTTTCGTTTTCCTGAGCGGCTTCAAGCCCAGCGTCTCAAAGAGTACGGTAGCCAACTGCTTCGGTGAACCGATGTTGAACTCACCGCCGGCGAGCCGGTAAATCGTCACCACCATCTGATCGAGATCGCGCTCCAACTCCTTGCTCAGACCGTGCAAGCCCTCGACGTCCAGTAGAAAACCATTACGTTCGATATCGGCCAACACCGGCACCAACGGCATCTCCACGTCCTGAAACAACGCGAGACTCCCCTGCTCCGCGAGCCGCTCACGCAACATCGGTGCAACCTTGGCCACGACTGCCGCGGCCTCGCCCGCCTGTCGTACCTGCCCCTCCTCCGCCTCGAAGAGCGATGCAGGTTCCTTGTCGGCCTGCGCACTCGTCCCCGCTCCGAGTTGATAGCTCAACAGGTCCATGGCAATGGCTTCCACGGTATGCGCGCGGCGATTGGGATTCAGCAGGTAGTCGGCGACCATGATGTCGAAATAGGGACCAGGCATCTCGACACCTTGGCGAGAGAGGGCCAACAAAATCGGCTTGAGATCGTGCACCGCTTTTGTTCTGTTCGTGCTACTGAGGAGATCTCCGATTGGCCGCGGCCAGCTTCGCGCTTCGCCCTGCAGGAACGCCGCGCCGCCGTCCGGCAGGCCCAACGCACAACCCTGCATATCGGCCCGTACGCCAGGCTCACCGGTCAACACACAGGCGAGCCCCACCACATCGTCCTGTTGTAGCCTCTTGAGAAAGGATGTGGCGGCGGCGTCATTATGAAGTTCTTCGAGCGTGGCCCCTATTCGATTCTGCTCAGGTATGTCGCCCTGGAACGCCTTGGCCAAGGTCATGAACTCGAGCTCACGGAGCAGAGCCACAAGCGTGTCAGTATGCGGCGCTTTCGCCTGGAACTGGGCCGGTGCAAACTCGACCGGACAATCCACCTGAATCGTTGCCAGGCGCTTGCTCATGCGCGCGTTCTCTCCTTGCTCCAGCAAGAGGTTCTTAGTTTTGGTCGGGGTCACTTCCTCGACCCGGTTCAGGAGATCTTCGATCGTGCCGAACTGCGCGATCAGTTTCACTGCCGTCTTCTCGCCGATCCCTTTGACCCCGGGAATGTTGTCGCTGGTATCGCCCATGAGGCCCATGACCTCGACCACCCGCGCCGGCTCGACACCGAACCGAGCTTGCGCATCTGCTTCGCCGAGCCATTTATCCTTTACCGGATCATAAATGCGCGTCTTCGGGGTGAGCAGTTGGAACATGTCTTTGTCGCTCGTGACGATCGCCACGTCCAAGCCTTCGGCTTCGGCCTTCCGCGCCAGGGTGCCGATCAGATCGTCGGCCTCGTAGCCTGCCTGTCGGATCACCGGCAGCGCCAAGGCCTCCACCACACGGTGGATATAGGGAATCTGCGCGCTCATACCCTGCGGCATCGGAGGTCGCTGCGCCTTGTAGTCCTTGAAGGCCTCATGGCGATGGGTCGGGCCCTTCTCGTCGAAGACTACCGCGACGTAGTCCGGCCGGTGGTCGCGCAGGACCTTCAGCATCATGGTCGTAAAGCCGTAGACGGCGTTGGTCTGCAGACCTTTGGAATTGGACAGAGGCGGCAAGGCAAAAAACGCCCGATAGATATAGGCGCTACCGTCGATGAGATAGAGAGTCGGCATAACGAAGGAAAAAGGTAAAGGTGCTGACCGATTTTCTACTTTGAACTTTTTACTTTGAACTTGTCATTCAGGCGCGATAATGAGTGGTAGTTTATTGAACTTGGCCCGCATGGCATTGATCGTGCTGAGCACAGTCGACTGCCCCACGATCTTGGCTTCCAGACGACGTTTGCCGGGAAACTCGACCAACGAGAGCCCGATCAACATCGTCAACACCCCTTGACCCGGCAAGAACAGCATGAGAAGGCCCGCGAAGAGAAAAATCGCTCCCACCACGTTCTTCACGATGTGCCCGATGACGCGAAGGACCGGATGGTGGTTCTCCATCCAAGGACGCGGAATACGAATGTCGAAATAGTCGGCCGGCAGCCGCATCAGAATGATCGGAATTGCCACCAGCGTCCCCACGAACATGAACACGGAGGACAGGGCGAACCAAATCAAGACATTGGCCGGCACATAGGATTCGAGCTGCGTCAGGAGTTCGCTTATCACCGGCGCATCCTAGCATGGGGCTTCGCGCGGCGGAAAGGGTTTCACGGCGAGGATGGTTTACGTGCCCTGCGCCCCCAGGCTATAATTCTGCCCTATGCTGCCGCAGCGAACCAGCAGCGCAATCCTGACACAAGCCTTCTCATCGGGCTCCTGCGTGATCGTCCTCGGACTCACTCTGTCCTTGAGCACCATCGGCTTGGCTGATCGAGTGACGCAAGCCGCCGATGCCGGCTCTTCTGCCACGGAGCCGGAGCTCCAGATCGACATCACCAAAATCGGGCTCGGCAAAGAGGTGGTGATCACCCAGGGCCGCAAGGAATGGTTCATGCGGGTGGAGGTCACGCCGGAAAATTCCGTGGTGGTGCGACAGGAAAAAGAAGGGGAACGCTATCTGCTCGACGAGAGCGAGATGCACGACCGCGCCATGACCCCGGCTGAAGTGGATACGGCGATCACCGACTTTGTGAACAGTGTCAAAACCCGGCAGAAGGTCAAATAGCCCGCATGTCAGACAAACCTAAATTCGTCATCTTCGCGCACAACGCCACCTACGATAAACTGCACCAGGTCGCCACACTGGGATTGACGGCCGCCGCTATGGGCAAGGACGTCATCGTGGTGTTGCTGTTTTGGACGATCAAGAAGCTGGCCGAGGGCAAGATCGACATCATCGATTTCCCGCCGGAATACGCCGCCTCCGCAGAGCAGGTCGCCCGTCTCTTGAAGGAAAAGAAGGTCCCGACGATTTCAGAAATGTTTCATGAAGCCCGTCTCGTCGGACAGTTTCGCCTTATCGCCTGCAGTGCGGGCCTGGAATACATGGGCGTGGAGGCAGGCGCGGTTGAACGAAACGTGGATGAGGTGCTCGGTCTCCCCTCCATCCTCTCCTTGACAGCGCAGGCGGAAACCAAGCTGTTTATTTAACGACTCGCGCAAAGCGATCAGACTCCTCACAACCAGTCAGGCGGACGTCGCTGAGCCACTTCCCCCGCGCAGTTCCTCACGACTTCTCAGATGCGGCAAGGATGAGTCTTAGCGCGAGTGCGTCACTCCAACCCGATCACAAAAATTTGTGAGTTTGCATTGACTACACAACGGTGAGACTGGCTGGCAGAGGTTCTGCCCGTAGGGCACGAGAAGATCGTTGAACGTGATCCAATACTCGCGGGGGAGTTTTTTGCGGAGCGCCTGCTCGGTTTCATCGGGATTCTTGGTTTTCACATAGCCCCACCGATTACTGATCCGGTGCACGTGAATGTCGACGCAAATCCCCGGCTTCTCATAACCAACCGTCACCACCAAGTTCGCCGTTTTTCGTCCCACGCCAGGCAACGTCAGCAACTCGTCGATGGTGTCCGGCACTCGACCTTCGTATCGTTCGAGAAGCTGAGCACAAATCTGCTGAATCTGTTTCGCCTTTGTCCGATAGAAACCGACGGGGTAGGTGGCTTGTTCAATGGCCGCCGCCGACAGTTCCTGCATGGTGGCTGCGGTCGAGGCCAAGGCAAAGAGCCGTGCGCTGGCTTCGGCAGTCGTCTTATCTTTGGTCCGCAGACTGAGAAGACAGGAGATCAATACGAGGAAGGGATCACGGCCAGACTGCCTGGCCACGACACCGACAACCGGCTCAGGCCAGCGAGCGATTTCCCGCTTGACCGTCCGGATAACGGCGTGAATATCTTTCGCCTGCATGGATCTGCCGGGAAAGGGAGTGGACGGGAGATGATCGAAATGGTCGGCGGAGGGAATGGAAGCCTGACGACTAGTCGGAGCGCCTCTTCGCAAGCCACTTCTGCCGGCGACGCTGCGCTTCTCGCTCTTTCGCCTTTTTCCGAACACTCGGCTTTTCGTAATACCGGCGGCGCTTCAGTTCGCGGAACAATCCTTCGCCCGCCAATTTTTTCTTGGCGACCTTCAG
>JACQHN010000401.1 GCA_016199015.1 Nitrospira defluvii | reverse complement strand
GCCGCACCCGGAGGGGCCCAAGAGACAGAGGATCTCTCCCTGGTGGACCATGAACGTGATCTGTTCGACGGCCGGCCGGGTCGGCTCGTACGCACAAGAGATCTCGCGCAGTTCTAGGACGGGTGAACGCGAGACCGTCAGATCTTCGGTCTCCAGCGCGGGGGCTGTAGTTCGGCACTGTTGCTTGTCAGGTTCCGATTCCTTCACACGATTCACGTGACGACCCCCTGATCGCGCCCGCGCCAATCCTTGGCGACCAGCAACAGGAGTGCCGGCACACTCAGCAGGACAATCAGCAGGGCGGAAGGCGCTGCCAGCTGATAATACTCCTCACTGGCTTCCAACCAGACGCGAATCGCCAGTGTATCAAATCCGACCGGACGCAACAGCAAGGTGGCTGGAAGTTCCTTCATGGTCTGCAGAAACATTAAGACCCATGCGGTGATACAGCCATTCTGAATAAGGGGGAGGGTGACACGCCGGAGAGTCTGTCGAGTCGTGCAGCCTAAGGTTCGTGCGACCTCTTCCACATTGGGGGTCACCTGTTGCAGCGCCGGCTCCATGGATTGCAGCCCCACCGGGATGAAATGCAGGATGTAGGCGACGAGCAGCACGATCACCGAGCCGTACAGGGCAGGTACGAAGTGCGTGAATAGTACAAGGACCGCGAGGGCGGTGACGGGGCCGGGCAGGGCGTACCCCGCGTAAGCGGCTTGGAGACAGGCGAGGTTCAGTCGCGAAGGTCGGCGGCTGGCCAGATAGGCTAACGGGAGACCGATCAGGACGGCGCCGCCGGCCGCCAGAGCGGACAGGAAGCTGCTATTCCAGACGAAGCCGAAAAATCGTGCATCCAACGCTCCTTGGGAAACGGCCGCAATGCTCCACTGAATCAGCATGACGGCCGGAATACCGAAGGAGGCCCCGAAGACCAACACCACATAAGTCGTGAGGAGGGTGGTGCCTACGACACCTTCGCGACGACGAGTCGATGTGCGGTATCGTCCGGATGTTTGATAGAAGCGACTGCGTTGTCGGAACCATCGTTCCGTCACAAGAAAGACAATGGCCATGAGTACGAGCAGCAGGCTCAGGATGCTGGCGGCGCGCTGGTCGTAGCGGCCGGTCATCTGTTGATAGACCGCATAGGTGAGCGTTTGGTAACGGAGAAGAGAGACGGCTCCAAAGTCCGAGACGACATACAAAATCACGAGTGCGAGTCCTGCGACAATGGCGGGACGAATGAGCGGCAGAGTGACTCGCCAGAGTGTGCTCCAAGCCGGCACGCCGCAGGCGCGTGCCACTTCTTCAAATGAGACATTGAGATTCACGAGTGCGCTTCGAGCCAGCAGATAGACAAAAGGAAAGGTGTCGAGAGCCATGATGAGCGTGACGCCGGTGAAGCTATGGGGAGAGAGGAGTCTCGCTTCAGGACCCAGGAGGGCTTGCCACCACTGTTCTACGGGACCGCCCATGCCGAAGAGATGGGCATACACGTAGGCCAGCACATACGTTGGCATTGCGAGGGGGAGAACGATGGCCCATTCCCAGATTCGGCGGCCGGGAAATTCATATCGAACCATGATCCAGGCCAAGGACACGCCGAGCACTAAGGTGGTCATGGCCACGCTCGTGGCAAGGGACAGGGTGTTCCACAGAAGCTCAGGGATGCGGGTCGACCAGAGGCGGCTCCACACGGCTGGCGCAGCGGTCAGCGCCACATAGATGATATAGCACGTAGGCAAGACCAGGCATGCTGCGGTGATCAGACTGATCCACTGCAACGGAGAAGGTGCGTTGAACCTGGTGGCGGTGACCATAATCAATGGACGAGTTCAGCGAAGGCCGACCTGCTCGATCAGGGTGAGGGTCGGCTCGCGCAATTCGGCGAGTCGGGCCAGTGGAACGAGTGCAGCACGGAAGGCATGCCGGTCGACGAGTGCCGGGTCGGCTTTCACATCCGGATGCAGTGGATACTCTTTATCAAGGTCGGCAAACAATTTCTGGCCGGCTTGGGCGACCAAGAATTCAATGAGGAGCTTGGCGCTGTCGACGCGCTTGGAAGCGCGTGTGACTCCGATCCCTGACACATTCATAATCGCGCCCATGCCGCCTTCCTGCTGATCAGGCATTAAGGCTGCGATCGGCGCGGTTGGTTGTGTGGCGAGATGGCGATAGATGTAGTAGTGGTTGACGATTCCCACCGCGACTTGTCCTTTGGCCACGGCCTCCACGATTTGCGAGCTTTTCTGGTACACCTGTGTGCCTGCATTGGTCTTCAGGCCTTGGAGAAATTGTTTGGTCCGCTCGTCTCCGAACGTCGCCTTGATGACCGACACGCCTGCTTGCAGATACTCGCTGCCGGAGTTGGGAATGGCAATTTTGTCTTTCCATTGTGGTTGGGAAAGATCGAGCAGTGACTTGATCTGATCGGGCTTCGCCAGGGAGGTGTTATAGACGACGATCCAGAATCGGCCGGACAGGCCGATCCAGCTGTTGTCGGACGCGCGGAATTGCGAGGGAATGGCCCGTTCGACCTCCCGCATATTCATCGGCCTGAGTAGCTTGAGTTCTCGCGCATGTTCGAGGCTGCCGGCATCGTTCGTCAGGAACACATCGGCGGGAGTGTGGTCACCTTCGGCCTGTAGGCGGTTGACCAGCTCGGTCGTTCCAGAGGATAGGAGTTCGACCTGAATGCCGCTTTTCGATTGGAATTCGTCCAACACAGGTTTGATGAGCCGTTCTGCGCGCCCCGAATATACGACGAGTTTGTCGGCGGCGAACGCGGTAGCCGTGGTGAGCTGGAATAGGCCCAGTGCTCCCAGGAGAAAAGTCAGAGCCAAAAACGCGCGTGGGGATGAAGCCATGCGGCATGCCTCCAGATCGTAGGACAGCCCGCTGGCCGTCTTATTTGAAATTGATAAGCCGTCTCAAGATGATACTGGATCAGGAAGCGGTTCGTCAATGCCGGCAACGGGAACAGAGGCCGTACAGTTCCAGTCGGTGGGTTTGGATGACGAAGCCGTTTTTAGTCGCCACCTCCTCCTGCAACCGTTCGATCTCGCAATTCTCGAACTCCACGATCGTTCCGCACCCGGTACAGATGAGGTGATCGTGATGGCCCTTGTGCGAGATATTGTCGTATTGAGCCTGCGAGCCGAAATGCCGGGCCTGGGCGATGCCTGCTTCGCAGAATAGGTTCAGTGTGCGGTAGATGGTGGCGAGACCCAGATGGGGATCCTTCTTGGCGAGTTGGTGATACATGACTTCCGCCGTGACGTGTTCCTGTCTTAGGAAGGCCGTCAGGATCAGTTCGCGCTGGCGGGTTAACTTGAGTTGATGCTTCGCCAGGTGCTGGCGAAGCACTTCCATTTCTTTGAGGTCTTTACTCATGGCGAATGGACAGGCTAAAAGAAGCTCATTAAAGACGAAAGTGCCTCAATGGGTCAAGAGGTGTGAGGAGAAAACGGGTGATCCTCGATTGACGAATAGAAATTCACGCGTCTATAGTCCTATCCGGTTGCAGAAGAACGAAGGAGAATCGACACGTGCGGAAACCTCATGAGATGACGGTCGACAGAGCATTGCTTCTGTATGTGTTATCGCAGGCCGAGCCCTACGGTCTGCTGAGCGATGTCAAACTCCAACAGCTCTGTTTTCTCTGTGAGCTCCAGATGTTCGGGAAGGGCATGAAGGGGTTTCATTTCGAGTTCGTTCGGTTTGCCTATGGCGCATTCAGTCGAGATCTCGACAACGATCTGACGTCTCTTCGGCGCAAGGAGCGGATCGAGAACTTTAGTCCTTCGGACCAGGTCCGCGATGAGGTTATTCCTCTGCTCATGAAAGGGATTGAAGGGAACGACACCAATGAGAAAGTGCGGGATCTCATGCAGGCGGTCATCACCACCTACGGCCCACAGGATGTGACGGCCATCACGCAATCCGTCGAATCGGTCGAGTTGAGTACGCCGCAACAACCGGAATTGAAGATTCCGATCCGCGACATTGTCTTTCATACGACGTTGCTGGTTCCTGCTCGGATCGAAGTGGCGACAGAATTCACCCTCCCGGCGAGCCACGCAGCCAGGCTCAATCTTGCGATGGGATATTGACGCGGATTCCGCCGAAGGGGCAGCTCTTCAGACTATCGGAGTTCGAGTACTCCGCCCAGTAATGCAGCACGCAGCAATTGCGCGACGTTCGTCACACCGAACTTTCTCATAATCATGGCACGGTGGGCTTCCACGGTACGGACGCTGATACGGAGGTCATCGGCAATCGCCTGATTTTGAGCGCCCAACCACACGTGGTTGAGAATCATCTGCTCGCGTTTGGTCAGTTCGATCGGCCGTTGATAGGGCGAAAGGGGTGCAGAGAGAATCCTGGGTGTGTGTGTTTTTAAGCGGCGGACCGGTTTTGCCATAAAGTACGGCCGGCGAGGAACTGAACCTTGCCTCTGACAGTCGGCTTCTTCGGACGAAAGCGAAATTACTTTCCTCTCGGTGATACTGTACCAGATCCCGGCTCGTTCGTGCATCACGGGAAGGCCGGATACGACAGGCCACACGATTGTATCCGCTATCCAATGAAGGCCGGCGGCGCGCCAACTCTCGGTTGGCGTGGCTGGCCATTGGCGTTGAGATACGTTTGGTCAGGCGCGTCTGGGGAGGGCGAGTGCCGCCTGAATGGTGTGCAAGATCGAACTTGTCGCAACTGGTTCGAGCAAGCAGTACTCGATCTGAAGTTCGCGCACGACTCGCTGAAACTTTTCACCGTCCCGAGCGGGATCGTATAGCGCAGCCGTGACGATCAGGCGTGCAGTCGGGAAGGTCTGTCGCAGTTCCACCAGGTTTTCCGGTCCCTGATCGTCGTCCGCGACGAGACGGGCGATCACGAGATCGAGTTTGGAGGGCAAGGGCTGAACGTGGGCCGTCTGTAAGCTGGCACTATGTCGAACAAAGTGTGCCATCCCCGGCAGAGCCAGCTTGATGAGTCGTTTCAGGTTCGGGTCGGCATTCACGACAAGGATATTGGCCATAATTCTCAAAAATAAGGATGGTGGTGCATGGTGAGCCACGACTGTGCAACCGTCATCGAGTCGGTCACAGGGGTCTGCCCGCTTTGAAGGCGTCTGTCCTGGTGAATGGGCTCTCCCTCGCGCCTACGATGTGGCATCAGACTAATTGTTGATCCAAGGCGTACCGCACCAGCTCCGCCGTCGTTCTCAGCCCCAGCTTGATGAGCAGCCGCGTGCGATAGGTGCTGACTGTTTTGATGCTCAAGTTCAGGTGCTCGGCAATGTCGGTCAACCGCCGCCCCTGTGCAATCCATTGAAGCACCTCAAACTCTCGGTCGGACAACACCGCCGGAAGGGGGTCGTTGGATAGGGCATTCCGGTTCGGCACGCTGTCTTGAATGTGTGTGGCCCCATCAGAGCGGAGGTACTGTTCACCTTGCAGGAGGCGCGACACCGCTGAGCGGAGTTCTTCCGGACCCGTGTCTTTCGTCAGATAGCCGAGCGCGCTGGCGCGAAGCGCACGACTGGCACAGCGTTCTTCGGCATAGATGCTCACAACCAGTACGGCGACTGAGGGTTGTAGAGATTTGAGCATGCGCAGAATCTCCAGGCCCGGCATGTCAGGCAGGTTCAGATCGAGAATCACGAGATCCCAGGTGGCTGCGCGCATCTGCGCAATGGCATCGTGAGCAGAACCCGTTTCTATGATGCGGGGCGCCAACCCATCCTCGACGAGGAACTCCCTGAGGCCTCGACGGACCAGCGCATGATCGTCTGCGATCAAAATACTGATGTCAGACTGGAAACGGCTGATTTTCTGGAACGATTCCATTTATGACGTCTCTTTGTGCATCGCACAGACCCGTCTTGACCTACCCTCGTCATGGGTATTGCACGATTGGGAGCCCGACCGAGCCGATTTGGTGAGTCTGATGATCAATGTGTGGAAGGGGTAGCGAAGGCAAATCCGTGCGCACTGTCTTGAATCGACCGGGTGCGCGAGAAGCCCTATCGGTCATGGACAGCCAAGGTTGCGCACTTTCACAACATCCCCTCCCGGCCTAGATGGGTGCCGTATCGATTCATCGTCATTGAACATCAGCGCGGTCACCCCGTTCATTGGCGCCTCAGGGGAGACCACTACGAGAATGTGCGACAGATATAACAGAAGAATCGAGGCATGACATAGAGCTGATCGGCTCTAGGGGGTGCTAGTAAGACACAGGTTATCTTACTAGGGTGAGAGCCGGAGTAGGATTGGGACAGGAACGTCTATCGGTTGAGCGTCTTGGTAAATATGGGGCAGGTCGATCCGAGCTAATAGGAGACGTTGGTGTGATCAGAGCCGATACAGTGCTCCGTATTTTTCTTCGAGGTAGCGCAGGAACGGCTCCGGATTCACCCCGGATCCAGTCACGCGTCGAGCCAGATGGTCGGGGGTGAACATCCGCCCCCACCGGTGGATTTTCTGTTCCAGCCATCGTCGGAGCGGCAGCAAGTGCCCCGCTTCCAGGTCTTCGTTCAATTGCGGCAATTCCTGTTTCGCCTGCTCGAAGAACTGGACGGAGTAGAGATTGCCTAACGTATAGGTGGGGAAGTAGCCAAAGGCCCCCATTGACCAGTGGACATCCTGAAGGACCCCTTCGGCATCCCGCTCCGGCACGATGCCCAGATAGGATTGCATCTTGTCATTCCATAGGTCGGGTAAGTCCTCCGCTTGTGCCCGTCCCTCGATGAGGGCCTGTTCGATTTCGACGCGTAGCATGATGTGGAGGTTATAGGTCAGTTCATCCGCTTCGACACGGATCAGCGACGGGGCGGCGCGGTTAATCGCAGCATAGAACCGATCGAGAGGCACGTCTGCCAGCTGCTGCGGAAAGGTGTGCTGCAACATCGGATAGAAACAGCGCCAGAACGCGAGCGACCGACCCACGCAATTTTCCCAGAGTCGCGACTGGCTCTCATGGAAACCGAGCGACAGGGATTCGCCGAGGGGCGTGCCATAGTAACGAGGATCCAGCCCCTGATCGTACAGGCCGTGGCCACCTTCATGAATGCAACTGAACAGGCAGGAGGGCAGATCCTTTTCGAAGACACGCGTCGTCACACGAACATCGGTGGGGTGAAAAGAGGTGGTGAAGGGATGGGCCGAGAGGTCGAGCCGGCCACGGTCGAAATCATATCCCATGGCTACAAGGACGAGCCGCCCGAACTCCACCTGCTTGGTCTGGTCGAAACTCTGGTGCAGACAGCGGTCGTCGATGGTCACGGTACTGGACTGCACGCGCTTCAACAGCGGGACGAGGCGTTCACGTAGTCGAGCCAAAAGCGGCGCAAGCTGGGCCACCGTGGCTCCTGGCTCGTAGGTATCCATCAGCGCGTCGTAGGGCGAGTCCCGGTAGCCCAAATAGTGCGCTTCGTCGCGTTTGAGGCCCAGCACCGTTTTCAGCGACGGCAGAAACTTTGAGAAGCGGCTCTCTTCCCGCGCCGTCACCCAGGCCTGTTGGGCCAAGGAACACTCGCGACTCAGGCGGATCACAAAATCCGACGGAAGCTTTTTTGCACGGCTAAAATCACGCCAGGTTTCCCGCAAGAGCGCGCGCGACGGTTCATCCCAACTCTCGGTCGGGGATTCGGCGGCCTCTCTGGTGGCAGGATCAATCCACTTGGCGAGGAGACGGTCGATCTCCTCGGACACGAGTTTCTGATGCGCGAGACCCTCTAGCGTCGCGATCTGCTCGGCTCGGGCTGCACCGCCGCCTGCAGGCATGTAGGTTTCCTGGTCCCACGACAACACCGAAGCAGCGCTCTGGATACGTCGGATTTCTACGAGTCGGGTTGTCAGCGGTTCCAATGTCGCCAGTGTCTTCACCTTCGCGCTCCTTCTCCCAATAAGGCCGTGTTATGATCCCGCGGACGAGGCGAATTGTCGCACAACTCTCTCACGGAGTGAAACCGATGGCCGATCTCGTTCAGCCGAAAATTGACGCCTATGCCGCCGCCCATTCCTTGCCGGAATCCCCGGTTCGCCGGGCGCTACGCGAGGAAACAGAACGAACGATGGAGTTTGCCCGCATGCTGGTCGGCCCGCTGGAAGGGGCGTTTTTGCACATGATGACCCGCCTGGTGCAGGCTACGCGGGTGCTCGAAATCGGCATGTTTACGGGATACAGCGCCCTCTGTTTTGCCGAAGCATTGCCCGAGCAAGGGCGCGTGATCACGTGCGACGTGGATGAAGAGTCTGCCGCCGTCGCCCGGCGCTTCTTCGCGCAATCACCGCATGGCAGCAAGATCGAGATTCGCATGGGGCCTGCGCTGGAGACGATGGCTGGGTTGAAGGGGCCGTTCGACCTAATTTTTATCGATGCCGACAAACTGAATTACCTTCATTATTACCGTCGCGCGCTGGAGCTGCTGTCCCCTCGCGGCGTGATTCTCATAGACAACGTCTTGTGGGACGGAGAGGTCCTGCGCGATCCTCCGCCGGACGACCGTACCGCGGCGATTCAGGAGCTCAATCGAGTCGTCACCGCCGATCCTCGCGTGGCCGCGGTGTTGGCGACGATTCGGGACGGTATTTGGGTGATCACGCCTACGCCGTCGTCGCAGGCCGCGTCTTAAACGGCCTGCGACGAGATCTGTTCTATGTTCGGTTGAGGAATTGCGCGTATGGAGAGACCGACAGCATTCGCAGCCTATGTCGCTCTCACGACGTCAGCGCTCGTGTGGGGCGGATCCATTGTGGGACAGAAGCTGGCACTAGGGGCGTTCTCGGCGGTGGAGACGTCGGTCCTGCGTGCAGTCGGCGCGCTGGCCATTTTGGTCCCGCTCTGGTGGTGGACCGAAGGCGGTCACACCACTTTCTCGGCTCGCGATCTCAAGCTCCTGTCCCTGTTGGGGCTCGGGGTGTTGGGTAACCACCTCCTGACCCTGTTCGGTCTCCGATATATCGGCGCCTCCACCGCCGGGGTCATCATCGGCGCCAGCCCGGCCATTACGGCATTGCTCTCCTCTCTGCTCGTGCGCGACATTCCTTTCAAGACCGTGGCAGCCGGCTGCGCGGTCTCCTTTGCCGGAGTGGCCCTCGTGTCCGGCATCGGAGGAGATGCACCAAGTGGGGACAGTCCCTGGCTGGGCGGTCTGCTGGTTCTGCTGGGGCTGGTCAGTTGGGCGTTGTATTCGATCGGTGGTCGGGAGGTTATGGAGCGGCTGTCTCCGCTGACCGTTAACTGGACGACGTTGTTGGTCTCCCTGCTGCTGCAGATTCCGCTACTCTGGACCGATCAAAAGCTGCTGCTGTCCGGAACCGCGGTGGTGCCATTCTCCGGCTGGTTGGCTTTGCTCTATCTCATTGTGTTTGCGACGGCGTTGGGGCAACAGGCTTGGTTGTATGGGGTACAAGGGGTAGGCCCCTCCCGTGCCGGCGTGTTCGTCAATTTGATTCCAGTCTCGGCGCTGTTCTTGTCCGCGTTGGTGTTGGGTGACGCGATCGGGGTACGGGAAGTCGTGGGAATTGTTCTCATCCTCGCCGGTGTCTGGCTGGTTGGGTGGCAGTCAGCCCGGCATAAACAAACCGCATAAGAGTTGCCCGTGCTCTGTGGTCCTCGCGAGAGCCTTGGCTTGCCTGACGCAGATTGACGGAGGTCAGTGCCGACCCGCGCCGTCGGAGGATGCAAATTGTTCCTTCATAGGTGGCCACCCTCCCATCATTGATACGGCTTGAATATGATGGAGCCCCGAGGCTCTGCGCAGTGTGGCGCCGGACTTCCAGCCTCCATTCGCGGCCCCAATCCGGACGGGTATCGACGGATCTTTTGGCAGGCATCGTAGTCTATGTCACCGACGGCCGCACGTCAGTTGAGACGCACCGAGTGCAACTGATGGATTGTGTTGGCGCTCCTTGGTGGCAGTGTGCGGACTGTCCCTGGGTCGGCACTCCGCGTGTTGGACTCGCGACGTGGTAGGCTGCCGCGCACCAGTCTTGGATCGAAACCGTTGAACGATGCAGGGTGGTCCCCGCCATTGCGGACGCCTGATCGCGGCAGCTCCGATACTGGAACAGCGGACGAGTGGCAATCCGGGTCCCTACTTGCCTCGAGCATGTCGGCCACACGAAACCCTCGGGCCACCGGCATGGAATCAGGTACTCGACGCATGCCGCTTCGGTTGCAAATTGCCAGCGAAACTCCCGCAGGTTCTTCGGATATCCCGGTCGGGCCATTCCTGAGCAGTGGCAAATTCACGCGGCTGAGTCAACTGGGGAAGCATTTAGGCCCATTTGTCCCATCCGGCAGCGACTCGATTCCAGTCCTGGCGCTGCGCCTCGATCACATCTGCTGGCGTTGGTGTCGGCATCTGATGGCCTCCCGGCTTGGCGATGAGTGTCAGGACACAAGCGCTACTTCACGCGCTCAAACGTAAACACTTTGGGCACGTCTTTCCCTGCCTTGCTCAAGGTCCAGGTTTGAGTATAGTGATCGTGATCTTTCACCTCGATCGACAGGTGATGCATGTGGACATCGGTCGGGTTCTTGAGATTGGTCGCATCGACGAAGGAAAAGGTGACGGTCTTATCTCCCTCTTTGACCCCGCCGGCGCGCATGCGCGGCTGGTTATTGAGCGAGCAATAATGCGTCAACATCAGTTGATCGCCGTCGCTGTAGTACATGGTCGTCATGGGTGGACTATCGGGCGGGGTGAGGGTCTCGGTGAGGCTGCTGCCTCCCGAGCTGAGTGCATAGGTGATCTTGTACGCCTTTCCTTCCGCGTCGGTTCCCTTCCATTCTCCGACGAGAAACTTCAGCGGGGCGAGACTGGTATCGGGAGTATCGGCGGCTTGGGATGAGATCGATGAGAACAGAAGCATGAGAACGCAGAGAGTGCGGGAAATTCCTCGCGGCATGCAAACCCTCCATCAAGCGGGAAGAGTGAATGAAGGGTCAGTCAAGCATGTCTCCCCGGTCGAGATCAAGCCTTTTTCAGCCGCTGTCGCAAGACGCAGTAGCATGAACGGCACGTCACATCAGGCATGGGTCATTCGTCAACGGCGTCGAAACAGGGGCCGCACAGGTGTGAGCGTGGGAAAGTCCACCGCGAATTTGGTACAACCAAGCAGCGCGGCCCCGTTGACCAAGTAGGGCTATCGGGAAGGATCCTGGCGACAGGAAAGGACAGGATGAAGAAAGCGGGCCCTGAATGGCAAGACATCCTGCAGCAGTTGCTGGCGCAGGAGTCCAGCTTTCGGACATTTGTACGTCGCCGGTTGGCGGACGAGGCCTTGGCCGAGGATGTGCTGCAGCAGAGTTTGATGCGGGCGGTCGAGCACCAACATGCCTTGCCCAAGACGGAGAATGTTGTCGGTTGGTTCTATCGCATCCTGCGCCATGCCATCGTGGATACCTATCGGTCGCGCGCGGCCGACGCCAGAAAGACCGACGCGTTGTGGAAGGAACTCGTCGCGGCAGGCGAGGACCAGACTCCCGCTCTGGACGAGCTGCGTCCGACCGTCTGCGCTTGCCTGTACCGGCTGCTGCCGAACATTCGGCCGGCCTACGCCGAACTGCTCCGGCGCATCGATCTCCAGGGAGAATCGCCTGCTGCGGTCGCACAAGACCTTCGGGTGACGCCGAACAACCTCACCGTGCGCCTCCATCGCGCACGCCAGGCCTTGCGAGCCAGCCTGGAACAATCCTGCGGTCTCTGCACCAAGCATGGCTGTCTCAACTGCACCTGCTAAGCCACTGTAATGTTCCGATCCCCCCTCCGTCTGTAAGGGTGACCGAGCCAATGATCACCACTTACAGGGAGGTGTCACATGACGCAGATCGAATCCGCCCCCGTCACGATGTCTCACGAAGGGACGCAGCAGACCTGCTGCGCGCAGCCGCAGCCGCAGGAACATCGACAGGCACAACCGGAGGGCCATGGGATTCACGTGCATCACAGCCACCAGGGGCCGGGGCATGAAGCAGCGTCGCTCAACCACACGGCCTTCATGGCGACCGTTCACTGCTTGACGGGTTGCACGATCGGCGAAGTCCTCGGCATGGTCATCGGTACGGCGCTCGGATGGTCAAACTGGCCGACCGTTGGATTGGCCGTTATACTCGCGTTCTTCTGTGGCTATGGGATGACACTCTGGCCCTTGCGCCGGGCGGGTATGGCCTGGGGCACAGCGCTCGGGCTGGCTTTCGCATCCGACACGCTCTCGATGACGACGATGGAAGTGGTAGACAATGCGATCATGCTCGTGCTTCCGGGCGCCATGGAGGCCGGCCTGCCCGATCCGTTATTCTGGGGAAGCCTCGTCGTGTCGTTAGTGCTGGCAGGAGCCGCCGCTTTTCCGGTAAACCGCTGGTTGATCGCGCGCGGACAGGGGGCATGCATTGGTGCACGCGCATCACCATGGCTGATTCAGCCATCAATGTAAGGACCAGTATGGAGCGCAGCACACTCATGCGGCTTGGAGTCATCATCGTGACGGCGGCGATCGCCGTCACGATGGCCGCTTGTAGTCAGTTCGAACCGCGCGATAAGCGGTTTTATTACCGGGCGTTGTGGAACTTCGCGCTGCGGGAGGATCTCGCCGAACTCGACAGCGAGTTCAACGGCGTCGACTTCGGGCACTCCAATCTGTACGAGAATCTCTTGCTTACCGGCGGCAAGAACGTGCCGGCCATCGAAGAGACCGCGCGCAAGCAGACGTTAGCGTTTATCGCCACCAAACCCCGGCTCAATCCTAACGAAGAGGCCATTGCCCCGACCTACATGAAGTTGGCCTGGCGCGCGCAGAACACGTTCGACGAGGCGCATGCCCTGCACCGCGCCACCTACGACATCGTCGTCTCGGACGAACCGGACAAGGATCGCGCGATTCGGAACGTGCTGAACTATTACCAAGAGAGCGTCTACGCGATCACGGCGAAGCGGTTGGACCACCATCGCCTGGATACGTTTCCCTATTCGAAGGCGTTTAGGAATCGCTTCCCGCTCTTCAATGCCACCATCTGGTCGTACCACTACCTGCAGGTGGCCGTGTACGATTCTCTGCAGGCCGCTCCCGATCTCGCGGCGAAAACCCAGGCGGTGCGGCCCATTCTCACGACCTACCGCGGTTACCTGGCCAAGCCGCCGGTGCAGTGGACATTTATGCCGCTCACGGCGGAATTGAGTCCCGCGTTCGCGGCCCGTTATCCGGAGCTCGCGAACATCTTCGATAACCTCCACATGCTGCACGACAACATCAGCGATATTCTGACGAGCGAACTCTTGCCCACGTGGGACGAGAAGCGGGCCGAGATCTATCGCCTGGTGAACACCTATTACCTGGCCAGTGCGGATGCGACGAATCCGATGATCGTCAGGAGTCAGCCTGAGCGGGAGCATCACCATTGAGCAGGTTATCCGTGCGAACCATCCAGGTCTGCATCATCGCGCTCTTGGCGCTGTCGCCCGCGCCGGCTTTGTCATTGGACCATGACAATCTCGATCCCAACCGCCCGATCGGCATGGAGGATGCCTATGCGATCCCGAAGGGAGAAATCGGCATGGAGGGCGGCGTGCGTTTCAACGATCGGCGCGAGGGCCGCACGCGCGTCACGTTCCAGCCGCAAATCATCTATGGCGCATTCGACAACACCCAGATCGAAATCCAAGGCGATCTGTTTACCGATCCCAAATCCCTGGTCGGCGCAAGCAAGTCCGGCGACCTGCATCTGGGCGTCCTGTACAACTTCAACACCGAGACGTTGAACCTTCCGGCCATGGCCGTCCGGGTCGAAGCAGACCTGCCGACCGGCATGAATTCCAAGGGCGTCGACACTCAACTCACCGGCATCCTGACGCGCTCGTTCGGGCGGCTGCGCGTGCATCTCAATGCGGGCTATAGCCTGCTAGGTTCGCCGCAGGGGCAGGAGAGGCCGGGCGCTTATCGCGCCGTCGCAGCGGTCAGTTATCCGTTGGGCTATCCCACCAGTTTTCGCGACACGCTGATTGCCAGCGTTTATACGAGACAGTCCGACCTGCGCGGCCAACGAAATAACACCGGCATCGAGATCGGGATACGGCACCAATTGACCTCGCGCGTGGTGTTGGATGGTGGTCTCGGCACCGAGTTCGTCGGGCCGTCTGATCGGGCGGCGCTGTTGGGGACGGTGGGGGTATCAGTGGGATTTTAGGAGAGGCAGGCTGAGGTGGCCTCCTGGAAGACACGGCCGGCTCACCGTCTCGCCGGCGTGCGCAAACGTGACGCTCATTATTCTTCGCGTCGCGCACCTCACGCGACGCGCGGCTTCAGAAGGGGAGGTGGCGCGGCAGCTGGCATAGTCTCTGTGCTCACAGACCGCGCGCCTAGGATATATCTGAAGTTTTCAAATTAAGGGCGGCGCTCGGTCGATGCGCGCAATGGAGACCATACCAGCCGCCGCGCTTGAGATGCGGGAGGGCAAAGTAACCGCTCCGACAGCCGCAGGCGGACCAACACGGATGCCATTCGCCTAGTGGACCGCGCATCTTTGAGAAAGAGGAGAAACTGGCGAGCTTGGACGGGCTATTGAGGTGGTGTTCGCTAGATACACGGTCCCGTTAATTATCAACTGAGCCCTTTTCAGATAATGGATAATGCTGAGAAGGTGTACTCATGCTTTGGTAAGTGCTTTAGTAAGTTCAAAGAGAGCGATGAGAGCACGTTTGAGCCACTCCAATATAAACATCTTGTGCGCTATATTTTTTCTGCGTTCCTTTTTGTCTGGTTTGCTCTTGGTTGTCTATTCGCTATGACCACGTTTAACGTGGCCGAACCACTCGCGGTGAAAGTAACCGGTTCCTTAGAAGGAGGACAGATCGAAAATAAGAAAAGGGAAGTACCAAGTGGGCCCGCGGAAACGTCTAAGGCGGGAACAGGGCAACCGGCCGGACACCCGCGGAAATAAAGGGAAGCTTAGGTTCTAACTCTCAATCTAAACCACATGAGTATTTGCCAGGGTCGAATGAAGTCGAGCTGCATGCTACGGTGATAGGCCCCGTAAGCTTCCCCCAAACTTCCGACGCTCGCGATTGGAATTCCATCCCATGATCAACTGTGATCGATCGCGGTTTGGGCTTCCGTCGAGGACACGATCAAGCGCTTGGCCCACGGTCGCCACGGATATTCGACCCGTCACCTCCAGCAATGGACTCTGGCGACTCCAGTTATCGAGGACTGTGAGAATCTGAACCGGCGTCCATCGGCCAAGGTCCTGAGCCCTCCTCAGCGAACTCCCAGGCGCCAGAGGGACGTGAG
>JACQHN010000400.1 GCA_016199015.1 Nitrospira defluvii | reverse complement strand
GGGTGATCGACCGGATTCATGACGACACCACGGACATGGGGGCGCTTCCCCTTCCATCGCGTGCGTCCGGCCTTGCCCACCACAACATTCTCGTGGTCGACATTTCCTACCTGCCCCACGGTGGCCATGCAGGTTGACAACACCTTGCGCATCTCCCCTGACTTGAGACGAATCTGCACATACGCACCATCGCGACCCATCACCTGGGCAGATCCACCAGCGCTACGAATGAGCTGACCACCTTTTCCCGGCTTTAATTCAATATTGTGAATCGTGGTGCCGAGAGGTATGTTGACCAGCGGGAGCGCATTGCCCGGACGAACCTCAGCACCGGCGCCAGCCTCAACGTCATCACCCACCACAAGGCCAACTGGGGCCAGGATGTATCGCTTCTCGCCGTCGCTGTAGTGCAATAAGGCAATTCTTGAGGAGCGATTAGGGTCATATTCAACCGCTGCCACTTTGGCTGGAATACCAACCTTGTCACGACGGAAGTCAATCTGTCGGTACAACCGCTTATGCCCCCCGCCACGAAAACGAATAGTTTGGCGGCCATCGTTATTTCTTCCGCCGGTGCGGAGATGAAAACCCGTCAATGCCTTTTCAGGCTTTTTCTTCGTGAGCTGCTCGCCCTGGATGGCAGTCATGCCACGCCGGCCTGGGGATGTTGGCTTATAAACTTTTAATGCCATAGCTGATTCTCACTCTATCGAGATGACCGCACGCTACACGCCTTCGTACAGCTCCAGCTTCTCGCCTTCTTTCAAGGTGACGAACGCCTTCTTCCAATCCGATCTTTTTCCGACAAATCGACCCAGTCGCTTCACCTTGCCGCGAATATTCACCACATTCACGCGTGACACCTTCACCTTCAGAAGCGATTCAACAGCCTGCTTAATTTGGATCTTATTCGCATTCGGGTGCACAAGGAAACCGACTGTATTGGTCTGCTCCCGTAACGCGGTAATTTTCTCAGTCAACAACGGCTGGATGAGTACCTGATGGAGGTCGCCCTTCATGACCAAACCTCCTTAACACGATCCAACTCCTGCTGAGGAATGACAACAGAGTGACAGCGAATAATGTCGTACACATTCAATTCCTCTGGTCGGAGCACCATGACGCTGGAAAGATTCTTTCCCGCCTGCACGACATTTGAACTCGCGTCGCTGATGACAAGCAACGTACTGCCTGTAATCCCGAGTTGCGTCAACGCCTTGGCAAGCAACTTGGTCTTAGCTTGCTCAATGGTTAACTCGGACACAACAACCAGGCCCCCCTCGAGCACTTTTGCCGACAGTGCGCTTTGCAATGCTGCCCGATATTTCTTTCTCGGCATTCCAAATGCGTAGCTCCGTGGCTTAGGACCGAATACGGTCCCTCCATGCCTCCATACAGGGGAACGAATCGAACCAGCGCGGGCCCGCCCCGTATGCTTTTGCTTCCAAGGCTTCTTACCGGACCCACTCACTTCACCTCGACGCAAGGTCGATGCGGTACCCTGACGATCACAGGCTCGCTGCATCACGACTACCTCGTGAACGAGGGTAACATGGGGCTTGCAGCCGAAGACTTCATTCGGCAAATCCACCGTACCAACTTTTTTCCTTTTCGAATCAATCACGTCAACGGTCGGCATAGCTCAACTCTTCTTCGACTTCCGCACGATCAGCAGCCCATTCTCACCACCGGGCACTGCTCCGCGGACAAACAACAGGTTTTCATCTGGACGAGCGTCAATCACTTTCAGGCGCTGAACCGTCACACGCTCATCTCCCATGTGTCCAGGCAAGGCCTTATTCTTCCAGACCCTGGATGGATACGAACTGGCCCCAATCGATCCCGGTGCCCGATGAAACATGGAACCATGAGATTCTGGTCCACCGGAGTAGTTATGGCGCTTCATGACTCCCTGGAACCCCTTACCTTTGGATACCCCAACCACATCCACCCAATCACCCTTCTTGAAGATATCGACCTTGATCGTTTCCCCCACGGCTACATCCCCAACTTTGGGAAATTCCCGCAGCCAACGACTGGCCGGAGCCTGATGCTTCTTGAGGTGACCGAGCTCACCACTGGATAACTTACGCTCCCTCACCTCTCCGAACGACAGCTGTACCGCTTCATAACCGTCTCGCTCTTTCGTCTTAATTGCGACGACTCGACAAGGACCGGCCTCAATCACTGTGACCGGTTCCAGAACGCTTTCGTCGTAAATTTGGGTCATCCCCAATTTTTTGCCCAACAATCCGTTTGTCATCGTCTTCCTGTCAGCTCAGATACAGTTGGCCGAGCCCAACTGTCAGAGCTTGATTTCCACATCTACACCGGCCGCCAAATTTAACTTCATCAATGAATCCATCGTCTCCGGAGTTGGCTCCATGATATCGAGCAGCCGCTTGTGCGTGCGGATTTCAAATTGTTCGCGGGACTTCTTATCCACGTGAGTCGACCGCTGAACCGTAAACTTCTCGATTCTTGTCGGCAATGGAATCGGACCCACGACTCTCGCCCCACTACGCCTGACCGTCTCAACAATCTCCACCACCGACTGATCAAGCACGCGATAATCAAACCCGCGCAACCTGATACGAATTCTTTGATCGACTTTCACGCTCAACTCCTCACATGCCGGCCTAATGGCCGCGACATCGCTACGCTAGAATTTCAGTGACGACACCCGAGCCGACAGTTTTGCCACCCTCCCGCACCGCAAAGCGCAGCCCCTGATCCATGGCGATGGGGCTGATCAACTCGCCCGTCACCGTCACATTGTCCCCGGGCATGACCATCTCCACCCCCGGCGTCAGCGTCACGATCCCCGTCACGTCCGTCGTCCGGAAGTAGAACTGCGGCCGGTACCCGTTGAAGAACGGCGTATGCCGCCCGCCCTCCTCCTT
>JACQHN010000043.1 GCA_016199015.1 Nitrospira defluvii | reverse complement strand
CTGAAGTGGTTCTACTAATCAGAAGGAGATGCCTATGCCATCCATCGTGCGGTCGCTCGGCAAGATGAAATTCATCACCCTGAACAGAGAAGTTCACAAATGGGCGGGCATCGTGCTGTCCGTCGGTGTGCTGGTCATCACCGTCACCGGATTTGCCCTGCTGCACGACAAAAGCTGGACGTGGCTGAAACGGACCGAGGTGCCGGCATTCTTGATCCCTGCCTGGAGTCTGGAGGGGGAGAAAGGAAAGGCAAAGGATGTGAAGGCGCTGGCGACCACAACCGGTGGAGGAGCAGCCGGCCCTCTCGTGGTGGGAACGAAGGCGGGGCTTTATCAAGGGAACGCCGCCGGCGTGAAACCCATGGCGCTCCCGGCTGGTCAAACAGAGGTCACGGCGCTCTTGCTTGGCGGCGAACGCTGGCTGGTCGGAACGCCACGAGGATTGTTCTCCAGCACCGATCGAGGCAGTAGCTGGGACATGATGTCGGAAGGTCCGTGGAGCCAATCTACACGCACGAAAGTCAACACGCTGGCCGCCGATCCTGTGTCTCCGCAGATGATCTACGCCGGAACGAAGATGGGGCTCTATCGGTCGACGAACGGGGGGGTCAACTGGGAGAACCTGAGCGAGCGTACGGAGGCCATGGCAGCGGAGACCGGAGAGGCCGAAGACATGGAGAAAGCCCGGGAGGTGATGACCATTGCCTTTGAGCCCAATCAGTCGGCCACCGTGTTGGTCGGCACGCATCGCGGCCTCTATCGCTACGACGCACAGACCGGCGCGTTCTCGTCGATCGAGATCGGCGCGGCTCTCGCCGGGATGCCCGCAGCCCCGATGACCCTGGCGAAGTATCTCAACGATCTGCACACCGGAAAACTGTTCGCGCACAAACTGTGGATTGTCTATGACCTCATCGCGTTGGGATTGGTGCTGTTCGTCGCGACCGGTCTGTACATTTGGGTCTATCCCAAGTCGGTGAAATGGAAGAAAGAGCGCGAACAGGCGCGCGCCCGCGAGGCGCGTCCTGTCGCTCCTGCGACCGTGACGGGAGACCGGCCCCTCCCCCACAGAGGATAATCATGGGCCGACTATCATCTACTGCTGTTTTCTCTAAGAGGAGGTGTGCGATGAAGAAAATCAGTTTCGTGACCGTGTTCATGGTGGGGATCATGCTGACACTTGGTGGTCTGGCCTGGAGTGCGAAGGGCCCCAAGGGCCCGAAAGGCGCTGAATTGGTGAATGAGGCCACGGTCACCATCGACCAGGCCATCAAGACAGCCCGAGAGAAGGTCTCGGGGCCCGTGGGCGAAGCCGAGTTGAAGCAGAAGGACGGAAAGACCGTGTGGGAAGTCGAAATCGCCGGCGCGGACAGCAAAGTCATGAAAGTGTTTCTCGATGCCACGACCGGCACCGTTCTGAGCACAGAAGAGAAGAAGCCCAAGGAGCACAAGCCCAAAGCCGATCCCAAGAAAGGCTGACCAGCGCGGCAGCGCGGCGGAGGCAGAGTTCGAAGACGATCGATGCCTCCGACTGCGCCGGCAACGACCGGAAGTCCGGCGAACTCCTCACGGGATGATTTCCAGACGGGTTCAGCTTCGGCCGGCAGAGCCTGCATAGGAACGAGACATGAACCAACCATTGTCCTTGAGCGGAGGCAACCTCTCACTCCGAGCAGAACGACGAACGAGCCTGTTCGGATGGGCCGCCTCCGGTCTCGTGCATGGGCTGGCCCTGATGGCTGCGCTCTCACTATTCGAAGGGGTGCGCTTGTCTCCTCAGCCTCCCACATTCCGTTGGGACGTGTCTCTCGTACAGCAGACGAGCGACACTCAATCAGTCGCGGCCAAGCCACGGACATTGAGCACACCACAATCGGCCACGTCGGCTGCAATGGTTCCTCTTCGCACAAACGCGAAGCCGATGCCCGCGCACCAGATCCAGCAATCCCGTCAATCTGCTCATGAAACGGTGCATGCCGAACCCACGATTCATCGTGTCGTCCAGGAGCGTGTCGAGCGACAGCAATCCGTGATGCCGACGAGTACACCGATTCGTCGTGCAATGACATCCGAAAGACAGGCGACGGTCCAGGACGACCGACGTACCGAGGCAGTTGAGCCTTTCACCGAACCGGCACAGTCTCTCGGACAGGAACCGATACAGTCTGTCGAGCGGAAAGTAGTACGGACGTCTCAGGGCCGGGAGACAGCCATCACGCAAGACTCAGCCCTCACCTCAAGACCGATTGTCTCGTCCGCCACTCCAGCATTCACTCGTCAGGTTGTGCGAACCGGCGAGGGGCCGGCGCAGAGCGAGCGTTCGCTTGCTGTTCACGGGCACGCTGTAGCGCGTGCGGTTGTGTCACGAACCGATGGTGTCTCCGCCCAGCCTTCCGCGCGCTCGACCGGACCTGACTACGGCTGGCTCGCAAACACTCTGTGGAGGCGGGTGCAGGCCCTCAAACGATATCCGGCGAAGGCAGCGGCGGATCGGTTGCAGGGGGAAGTGGTCCTCACCGCGCTCGTCAGGGCGAACGGAGAGATCGTCGAGATTCGGATTGCAGGGAGTTCGGGTTCTTCGCTGCTGGATGAAGCCGCAGTCGAAGCCGTCCGCAACGCCTCCCCCCTGGCACTGGCAAACCCGATGGCCCATGCCCATGTCTCAATCGAAGTGCCGATCGCCTATCACGTTGAATAAGAGCCATCCCACAGATTCACGAGGAGGTCCCAGATGATGACAACGGTTCTGCCCCCACGCTGGATGTTCACCTGGTTGTCGTGTGCCTGCGTGATCACGGCATTGTTGGTCACCGGGCTTGCGCGCGGCGAAACCAAGGCTGAGAAAACGTTTTCGGCTCTCGTCACGGATAGTCAGGGCGTTGAAACCGAACTCAAACACGTGTTGTTTTATTGGGAAGAAAAAGTCAGCGACACAGCGTTCGTGCCGCACGAACTCAAACAGGTTCCGGTGAGGCGCGGGGCGGCAACCGTTCACGTAAAGTTCGAGACCATCAAGCAGATCGACGTGGCGCCGGCGCCGGATAAGGCACTTCCCACCCTGACCATTACTCTCACCAACGCCAAGACCGGGGAATTCCTTCTCGGTATCGCGGGCAGCTTCAAGGGAGAATCGGATTTTGGAGAAGTCGAATTGCCGGCAAACGGCGTAAAGAAGATCGTGTTCAAATGACGGGTGGATTCTAAGTGCCGACGATGACCGACCGGACGATCCTCCAGACCAAGGCCACGGCATGAGGAGGGGAAAAGTGG
>JACQHN010000386.1 GCA_016199015.1 Nitrospira defluvii | reverse complement strand
GTCCCGCTCCCTACGATGCCATCATCAAGCATATTCGAGGCCGCCAGGGCCGAAAACACAACCGGTAGGGGCAACTCAAGTCAAGGTAATAGCCCATTGCGGCGAAGTTTGGGTGAGGAAGAAGAGCCGCGATGGCAGTAGCCAGCGGAATGAGGAACTTTTTCATCAGCCCCTCTGTCAGAGGTGGGCGCCCAAACAGCGTTCAATATCCCGACCGATGAGATCGGTGGGACCCATGTGAACCATGGGACCCATGTGACCCGTGTTGTGCATAAAGGATCCCAGAGGTTGGCTGACGAACAAGCAACGAGTGCGCCTCTGATCCAATCAGGTATTGTATGGTCTGAAGGACAGGATCATTCGTCTGAAGTCCCGCCGCTGGCGAGGTTCTGTACCCAAGCGCGACATCAGATGTCTGTTGTGAGGTGGGGACAGCCTGTGCCCCGACTGGCAGTAACGCAGCCACAGCCGCTCCAACCGGGATGAGAAATTTCTTAGAGCTCATACTTCTTGCTCCTTGAAGATCCGGATGGGCCGCTACCTTGGAGGGCAATTATAGACCCCCGGAACTCTCTTTGCTACTCTCACTTCCTAGGAATTCTTACCACGACAGATACTGAACACATCTACACACAACCCATGGAGCACCAGCCCCACCGATAAAGGATCATCGAAAGTTCTGTCAAGAAACTCGACGGTTCTGCGCCTGCCGGACATCAGCACAATTCATGGCGTTGCAGGGATACAGTGAGGCTGCATTATCTACATTCTGCCTCTCATGTCACTGCCATTTTTAGACAGAACACTCTCACCGATTTCTTAATTTGTACAAGCGCGCATCATGAACGCCCTGATATTGCGAAGAAATCAGGATTAAATTGTTTTAACGTCTCACTAACACCGCTCTAATCTCGCATTGCTATTCTCTTCCTCACATGGGCACGGCCCTCACGCAATGAGGGCACAATCCTAAGGAGGTAGCAGCCATGACATGCGGACGATGCCAAGGATTAATGGTCGATGAGTGGCGGCCGGATTTTTCCCCGGAAACGTTTGTGTGGCGGTGCATTAATTGCGGATCGATCGTCGATCCATTGATAGAACAGAATCGGCGAACACGTCTCGCCGAACAACTATTATTAGAACCCGTGGAAGTGTTGCAGTGAAGCGACAGCCGCAGGGTGGGAGTAATAACTGCTCTGCTCTGCGGCAAGTATCCTGTTACAGGGCGAAGTCGGCCCAGAGAACGGTGTGGTCAGAGGGATCCGCCGAGCGTCGTGGCTCGAGGTCCACCTCAACGCGTTGACATTTTTGGGCCAACGAGGGCGTCGCAAGGATGTGGTCGATCCGCCACCCTTTATTCGAGGCGAGCGCACTGGGCGCACGATAGTCAAAAAAAGTGAATTGCTGGCGATCTGGATACAGTTTGCAGAACACATCTTCGAAGCCCCACGCAACCGTCTTCCCATAGGCATTGCGCGCGTCTTCGTGATAGCAGACATGTTTAAGATGTTTCTCCGGACTGTGGACATCAATGGGTCTTGGGGCTACATTCATGTCTCCACACCAGATCGCCGGCTCCTTCGGCAAAAGATGAGTCTCAAAATGCTTCCGCAAGCGATCGTACCAGGCAAGCTTGTATTGGTATTTTGGTGAATCGATCTCAAACCCTTGAGGGACATAGGTGTTGATGATGGGAATGCCCTGAATCACGACCCGCAAGAGACGCGCATCTTCGACATCACCCCCGTCATCGAACCCATACCATACCGCCTCCGGCTTCGTGCGACTGAGCACGGCAACACCGTTGTATGATTTCATGCCTCGAAAGGTGACCTCGTACCCGGACGCAGCGAGCCCTGCCAGAGGGAATTCACTGTCCTGGACTTTGGTCTCCTGCAGACAGAGCACATCGGGCTGATGGCGCTCAAGCCACTGCAACACGATCGGGAGGCGCTTGCGGAGTGAATTGACGTTAAAGGTCGCGACTTTCATACGGCGGGGCCGATTCTAACAGACCCTACTCGTCGCAACAACTGAGACAAAAAACACCACGGCCTGTGATCGGAAAATCCCGATCACAGGCCGTGGTTGTCGGACTTGGCGAAGATCAGCTCGCCGCCACACTAATCGGAGTTAGTTCCGCACCGCATCCTTCAGGTCGTGTTTCATACTGTCGGCCTCATGCAAGGTGTCTTCGGCTGCCCCCTTCAGTTCTGCAGCTTTCGCATGGGCCGCCTCTTTCTTCGCCTTCGTCTTCGCTTTCACATGCTCCTTCTTCGCCTTCATGTCGGCCTTGGCCTGTTTCTTTTTCGCTTTGGCCTCGTCCCGCTTCGCCTTCATCTCGCTTTTCACTGACTCTTTCTTGGCCTTGAACTCGTTCGTCAGGTCTGCCTTCTGGGCGTTCAGATCGTCGGACAGTCCGCCCATGTCCTGCTTCATCTCCCCCGAGAGTTTCCCCATCCCCATATCGTCGGCGAAGGCGAACGAACTCATGCCCACACATGCGACTGCGACCATGACAGCGATGGACCTTCTCATCAACAGACCTCCCTTGTAGTTGAAATGTGGCCATTGAATCCGCGTCGAACTGACGGGCATGCAGCACTCATCAATACTCCGAGAGAGCTCATTTGCCAAATATTTTGCTAGTTTTTGCCGACACGGCACATTCCACAGACGTGGCGGTCACGAAGATTGGCTGTTCACCAGCAGAATAATCGCGGCAGGCTAAGCACGGACGGCGGCGAGATAGCGTCGGAGAATGGCCTGTTCGACTCGCGAACGGCCACGGTCCGGAGCGGGAAACCGGAGCACCAGGTGAATGCGCCCCGCCTCGGGAAATTGGATGGTGATTCGCGGGTCAGGAGAAGGAGCTTCCAATAGATTTCGTTGCTCCAGCAGTTTCATCTGCCGGCCCATTTGATCCATGAAGGGGGCGCACTCCGCCTTAGCAGCCTCGAGGAGGGCGTGCTCAGCCGCCTGCCAATTGTCGGAACTCAGGAGCGGGACTGACAACACATAGAGACCGTACTCCTGCGAAGGGCTCTCTTTGATCAATGGGTTGGTGAACAACAGGCTGTTCGGAAAGACCACAATTCGGCCGGTATAGAGGTGTGAGGTCTGGCCCGGCCCAATCTCCAGCAGTTTCGTCGCAAACACATCGTGGTCGAGCACGACCCCGCGATAGAGACCCAGCTGAATACGGTCACCCACCCCATAGACGCTTCCTCCCACGCGCAAAGCGGCGCCACTCCAACAGAGAATTAACTCTTTTGTCGCAAGCACAACGGTGGCCGCCAGCGCGACGAGAGACACGGCAAACGCTTCCAGCTCATGGGCCCAAATCACCACGAGGCCCACGAACAGGCCGAGCACCATACTGTTGCGAATCGTGACGATCCATCGGCGCTTCGCTTCGATCGTCAGTGTTTGGTTTCGCTTGATCGAGCGAACCACCACCGTTCGCACGATGAGCAGGATGAGGAGAAGCAGGATGGATTTGAGGAGATCGAAAAAGACACTCGAGCCGATGACCGGCAGCATTTCTCGCATAGGGCATTTCTGACCGCTTTACTGCGACGCGGCCTCATCCTCACTGACGCGTGGGACGCATTCCTCTCGTTTCCAATCCTTGAGTCGCTTGTCCTCATCAAATGCAAGCGTATACCGGTAACAGTAGAGCGGTTCTCGGTAGGGCTCCTCAGCGCCGGCCAAACTTTTGCCGAAGGGGCTGGGTGAGGGCGGCGCTTTCGTTTTCTTACCGGCGGTCAAGCTGCTGGGATCCCAGGGATGGACTTCTCGATCTCCCATCGGCACTCGGTAGGTCCAGACCGTATCGCCACCGAGCACCGGCGTCTTGGCCGTGCTCGGAGGACCGAATTTTTCGCTAATATCGTCTTGCGTGAGCGTCTTGACCCCTTTTGCGAGATATCGATCACGCCAGGGTCCTCCGCAGCCGGACAATATCACAAGACAGAGCAGAAAAAAGCAGGCGCTCCACCGAACCGGACACGCCACCTCACTCTCCCTGTCATACGTCGACCGGTTACCGTTCCGAATCACGCCGTTCTCGAATCCATCGGATTGAACAATACATCGCATAGCCCTGAGCCATCATTCCAGTGACGAGGAGCCCCAATGCCGTCTGCAGCCACACCGTATCGGGATATTCCAGTCCATAAATGCCCAGCATAAATCCCACGGCAATGAACACAATGCCCATCCCGCGCGCGATCAATGCATTGGTTCGCAAATCGGACATCGGTCGTTCCCCCCCTGGCAGATTCGCTACGCTACACCGGAGCATCCCATCGGTTCAACTCTTCATCCCTTCGCAGTCACGACTTCGTCTTCGCACGAATCGCATTGGCTCTCCCTTCCAGAACCGCTGCCTCTGCATCTCGGTTGAGCCTGCGAAGCGCGCCGGCATAGTCGTCGAGATTCTTCACCACATCAGGATGGTCGGGGCTCAGCTGTTTTTCTCGCACCGCCAAGGCGCGCGCCAGTAACGCCGCTCCCGGATCCCAGTTACCCTGAGCCAGATGCATTGCGGCCAAGTTGCTCAGCGCCAACGCCACCTCCAAATGATCCGGTCCCAGGAGTTGCTCCTTGATCGCGAGCGCCCGGGTCAAGAGCCGCTGCGCATCGGCATATTGTCCGTGCTTGCGATGCAGGACCCCAAGGTTGTTCAACATCGCGGCCACATCCAGATGGTTCTCGCCGTGCACGTCTTGGTAGATCTTGAGCGCCTCCAGGTAGACCGGTTCGGCCTCGACAAATTTCCCCTGTGCGCTATAGGTTTGCGCCAGATGGGCGAGCGTCACCGCGACCCGCCGATCGTGACGACCAAACTCTTCCGCTTTGTGGACAGCCGCAGAAAAAATCTGTTCAGCTTCCTGATACTGCCCGCGCTGTAATGCCGCGTCTCCGGCCTGCATGGCCGCGTCCCACGTCTGTTGCCCGCACGACAGGGTCATCAATACCAAGAGCGCGGACAAAGGGACAAGGCCTCTGTGCGTCATGATTGGTTCATCTGCTCGACGATGGATTCAGCCGGATAGGTCACAATTTCCGCTAATGTTGGATGATAGTGCGGAATGCGCAGGAGATCCTGCGCCGTCCCGTGAAAATACATCACCGCGAGAAGTTCATGAATCAGTTCCGCCGCATGCGGCCCCACGATCTGCGCGCCCAGGAGTGCTCCGCTGTCCGGGCGGCACAGCAGCTTGATG
>JACQHN010000388.1 GCA_016199015.1 Nitrospira defluvii | reverse complement strand
TGAGCCTTGAGAGGGCTCCGTCCTAGGCCAAGCTAGACGATGGGACCAGTGAGGCAGTCCAAGGGGCAGCGGAAAGAAGGGGACTGTACCATAGCGAGTTTTGGCTTTTCAAACAGCAAGTCGAATGACTGAAGGACCTCTCCGACACAACAAGTACGAAATGACGTGTGATCGCTTGCACCGTTTGGTTAATTAATCTACAGTGTTTTTATGCCTCATGGTGCTACTGGCCCTCGAATTCTACTGCTCGCAGGAATGTTCCCGGCGTTTCTGACAGTGGCTGGCTGTGGGGCAAGCTTTCTGGAAGGAACCATTGCGCCCCCCTATTCGAGCGCTTGGACCAAATGCGGGACCGCCACAAAAGTGCGCGTGAAGCCCCCCCACTCCACCGTCACCATCTCCTATACCGAGCCCACAACCGGCACCGACGGCAAGCCCTTGACGAACCTCGCCCACACCACCATTTACTACAACGCCGGTGATGGTCCCGTGATCGCTAAGGTGGTCCCTGCGTCACAAAAGACCGGCGGAGGATCGGTATCCCAAACCATCACCATTGCCTTGCAGAATCAGTCGGAGCAGGAGGTCACGGTGTGCGTCTCGGCGACTGATGCCGACGACCGTGAAGGCCCCGCCTCTCCCTAGGCCCGCATCCCAGAACGGACTTGACAGCGCCCGACTAACAGCCTACCTTTCTCCCCACTTATTTGGGCAGAACAGTACGGTGGAGTGCGTCTCTCAACGGATCCTCAGGTCGCCCTAGTTCGGTACGCATGGAACTACGAAAACCCGAGACATCGAGTCTCCCTCACCAGACCGAACCGGATCGGGTCAAGCACAGCCTGGAAATCCGCCTCGGCTCCAACATTTTCCGCAACACGAACGGGGTCCTCCGCGTTCAAGGCAAGGAACAACTCGTCCTCGAACTCAGTCCCGAGCATGATCGTATCCTACTCACCATCGATTTATACGACGGCAGCGGCAATCATGTGGCGCATCTCCGTCGGAATCGCTGGGCATTCAACGACGGCACCCGCTTCGCCCTCAACACAAGCGATTCCCCGCCGACCCTCTTTCCGAATCTTCCGTGGCTGAAGGTGACGGATCAGGAAACCGGCGAGACAGTCCTGGAAGCCGCCGTGGCGCCGGGGGAAAAAATTCAGGTGGCCACGGGAAAGTTCTATTCCCACCGCGGACAACTCATCGAAATCACCTCTCACTTCTGCCGAGTAGGGTCCACTCACACGCTCTTCGGTGATGTATTCGAGGCGCGCGGCGGGACTGCGGTGCTCGGCTGACGACAGCTACGCGGCATGACTGACATCCCCAAGCCGAGTGTCCAGGCCTTCTTGGTATGCGACTGCGTCATTGAAGACAGCCTCACAAAGAAACGATCCCTGATCGGCATTTTCACCCACCTCCAAGCCCTGGCTTTTCCGTTTCAACATCAGCAGCTGGGCCTGTACTTTTGTATGACCGACGCCGAGGGGACGTACCACTTCGACATTGACCTCGTGTACGTCAATACCGACCAACTCGTCTGCCGCGCCTCGCTTCCTCACATCGTCATTGGCGACCGCTTACAGATTTCGGATTTCGGCATCAATATTCCCGCCCTTGTGTTCCCGGCCCCAGGCCGCTACGAGTTTCGCTTGCGCATGGACGGCCACGTGATTGCACAAAAGGATTTCAATGTGATCCAGCTGCCGACACCGCCCAACGCCTAGCGTAACCCACGCTCAGCAGGGTGTGGGCCAGCTTCGCTTTCGACACAGATAAAGCGTGAATCGTGAGGCGTATCTCGTCTGAGGGCCGCAGCCTGTGCTGCGCCGACAGCCTGACGGAGGTCTTCTCTATTCAACTGTCCCGGCTGGATTCAGCGATGTGCGATGCGTGGATAGGAAGGGCAGCAGCACCTTCGCGGCAGTACCCATTCAGAATGCAGTGGCACTTGCCAGGCAGGCCTCGACGTACTCGTCTTCGCCTTTACGGCAGGCTTGTGCTCGCTTATTTTTATCGTCGAAGAGGGGCACCACCATCTCGCCGACGGTGGCATAGCAGTCTTTTTTGAAGGGCCCCTCCAAGCTTCGGCAGAGCGCAAGGCCTGGGTCCGGGCTGGCATCGGTGAGAATAAAATCCTTCACGGCGCCGATGAGACATTGCCGCACTTGATCGCCTTGCCCAAGCCGACACAGCTCATTGACCCGGCCGGCATCGCGCAGGGTAAAGCCGCTGATATCACGACCCAAGCTCCTGTAGCAGGTCGTCTGATGCTCCCCTTCCACGCGCGCGCACTGGGTGAAGGCCTGCGCAAAATCGTAGTTCAGAAAAGTCAGCACCGCCGAGGTTTGCATCAAATAACAGGACCGCAAATACTTTTCGTTCAAGACGGAACAGGGATACAACAGATCTTGTGGGTTCAAGAAACTGGTCGCTTCGTGGTGATGGTGCTCGGAAAACGGTCTTGCCTGCCGCGCTTGCTGAAACGTCACGATATTTTCCATAAACACACCGCCATAACAAGACTCGCGATCCCAAGGCCCCGGCAGCGTATCGCAAAAGGCCAGACTCTTGAGGACATCATAACGAAATTGAATGGTCAGGCCATGGCCCAGACCATGGAGGCAGTTGTACCGTTGAAACGAATAGGCCGACACCGTCTCGCTGGTCGGGCAGAGGGGCAAAATATGCTGCGGCTCCACAACGGACAAACTGCTCAGATAGGCCTGCAACACACCATGATAGCAACCCGACCAAAACACGTCTCGGCAATGCGACAATGCGAGGGGCGCCGTTCCATACCGCGCAAATGACCGTTGGCCGACATGGTGGACAAGCGGATGGGCTTCGCGTAACGCCTCGGGGTCTTGGGCCGTGATCTGCTCCAGCGCCGTCAGGGCCTGCTCAGTGCCCTCGGTCTGGAGCACCGTTTCCAGCTGTTGCCGATAACAGTGCATCTTGGCCTCAAAGGGTTGGATTCGACAGGCCTCCGGCAGGGCAGGCTCTTCCGCTCGGATCCCACCGACCCAGAAGATGCCGAGCAACATCACCAGCCCCCATGCGCGCCAACGAGCTCTCACAATCCAACCTCCTTCATATTCATGCCCACAAGCCAGGCACGTCTTACAGACCTTTGATTCTAAGACAGTCCATCAGATCGATCCAGGGAAAATCAACTCGACACGACTCAGCCTCGATCTTCGTCCCTCTTCTCCCACCCCACTGTTCTGTGATAGAACCATGCGCGTTTCATCATCTACATCTCGACGGAACAACCACGACCATGTCCACCGAACCAGCATCTCCCTCACGCTCGGACTTCATCCGTGAGATCGTGGCAGCCGACCGCGCCGCCGGTAAACATGCCGGACGGGTCGTCACCCGCTTTCCACCGGAACCGAACGGCTATCTCCATATCGGCCATGCCAAGTCGATTTGCCTGAACTTCGGCATCGCCAACGAACAGCCGGGTGGGATCTGCCATCTCCGCATGGACGATACCAATCCTACCACTGAAGACCCCGAATACGTCCAGGCGATTCAAGACGATGTCCGCTGGCTCGGGTTCGACTGGCACAACAAATTGTTCTTCGCCTCCGACTACTTTGAGCGACTCTACGAATACGCGGTGGGTCTGATCAGGAAGGGCCTCGCCTACGTCGACAGCCTGCCTGCCGACGAGATGCGCCGATACCGCGGTACGTTGACTGAGCCGGGCCAGGCGAGTCCATTTCGCAGCCGCAGCGTAGAAGAGAATCTCGATCTCTTTCGCCGGATGCGCATGGGCGAGTTTCCTGACGGCACCCATGTGCTCCGCGCCAAGATCGACATGGCCTCGCCGAACATCAATCTCCGTGATCCCGTACTCTATCGCATCAGACATGTCGCTCATTATCGCACCGGCACAACATGGTGCATCTATCCGGCGTACGATTTCGCGCATCCGCTCTCCGATGCGATCGAAGGCATCACTCATTCGATTTGCACATTGGAATTCGAAGACCATCGGCCGTTGTACGACTGGATGGTCGAACACTGCGAGACCCCGCAACGCCCGCAGCAAATCGAGTTTGCCCGGCTGAATGTCAGCTTCACGGTCATGAGCAAGAGGAAATTGCTCGACCTGGTGGAGCGAAAGCTGGTCAACGGCTGGGACGATCCGCGGCTCCCCACACTCAAGGGTCTACGGCGCCGCGGTTTCACCCCTGAGGCCCTGCGCGCGTTCTGCGACGCGATCGGCGTGGCGAAGCGGGATGCTGTTGTGGAGATGCAGCTCCTCGAACATTTTGTTCGGGAAGATCTGAACAAGCGCGCCCCCCGTGTGATGGCTGTACTCCGCCCCTTGCGCCTGGTCATCGAGAATTACCCTGAGGATCAAGTCGAACAACTCGACGCGGTCAATAATCCCGAAGATCCCACTGCCGGCACACGGCAGGTGCCCTTCTCGCGCACGATCTATATCGACCAGGACGATTTCAAGGAGGATCCGCCGAAACAGTTCTTTCGCCTCACGTTAGGGCGTGAAGTGCGGCTGCGTTATGCCTACATCATCAAATGTGTCGGCCTGGTAAAGGATCCAGTCACGGGGGAGATCACGGAACTGCGATGTACCTACGACCAGGAGACCAGAAGCGGTGGGCCGCAGGCGCAACGGAAGGTGAAAGCCACCATCCATTGGGTGTCGGTGCCGCATGCCCTCAATGCCGAAATACGGCTCTATGAAAGCTTGATGCTCACGGATCCCGGCAAAATTCCACCCGAGCAAGATTGGACCCAACACTTGAATCCCCATTCCCTGGAGCGCCTGCCGGCCTGCAAGGTGGAACCGAGTTTGGCATCGGTCTCTCCAGGTACCAGACTACAATTCGAACGGGTGGGGTACTTCTGTGCCGACCCCGATTCTTCGCCCGACCAGCTCGTCTTCAATCGAACCGTCACGCTCAAAGACGCCTGGGCCAAGATCGAAAAGTCCCAGGCTCCGCGCTAACCAGCCGCGCTCACAGTCCCGATCAGGCCATCCGTGCAGTCCCACACAAAGTACGGGCACTCCAGCCTTCGGCAGCCTTGAACATCTCCTTGGCGATGGACGAGAATCACGACTCGCGCGGCCGGCAACCACTGACCTACAGGAGCCCGACGATGATGACGCAATCAAACGAGAACACACGAGTGACGGAGAGTGCTTCATTTCGAGAGCGCCTCTCGCAGTTGGAAGCCGTCATCCCCGGTGCAATGACTGAGGTGCAACCAGTACTCTCGGGCATATACCGATCAGCCCTTCGGCTCCATGATCAACTGCAGCGCATCGATACCACACCGCCATTGCCGCGCACCCTCGTGAGCCAGGTCCGCTGTTTTGATTGCGGAACCGCCAACATGGAATCGTTTCACAGCTCGACCCAGGGTGGTTACCATCTCTGCCCGACTTGCTTTCAGCAGCGTGCGAGGACCGGACGAGCGCGCTGCACAACCTGAGCGAGCAGGGCGCCCCGGCGTTGGACGGCTAGAAATCCTCGTACCAGGTCCACTCGCGATCGTCGGGCCCGGTTTTCCGCACCGCGACATAGGGTTCGGACAGCCCCATCTCCCAGGCCCGCCGGACGAAATGAGGGTGGAGCACCTGGCTCATGCCGGGGAGTGTGGCGACTGTCGAGCGGAGCCTGCCGAATAGAGACCCGGGTCCGTGCTGGAAACGAGAAGGGTCGTAGAGTTCGTAGCAGGGATAAGTCAAAACACACCGCAGGGCTTTCTGGATGCTCGGCATGTCTACGTCATCGAACACGATCACACCCCCAGGCCGCAGCATGCGGTTCACGTAATAGAAATCCAACAACACCTGATCGAAGGTGTGCAGCCCGTCGATAAATGCCATATCGAGTACGGTGCCTTCCCCCAATAGCCGGGGCAGCACAAACTCAGAGCCCTCTTCGTAAAATCGGATCAGCCCCTCATATCCGGCTTCGCGGACATGGCGCAAGCCGATTCCTTCCCAGTGGGAACTCTGTGCCGGATCCATGACGATGTGGGTGGCCTGGTGAGGAAGTTGCTGAAGCGCTTCACAGATGTAGAGCGTCGACACACCGTAGGCCATCCCGATTTCCAGAGTCACCTTCGGCAGCAGTTCGTGAACGATCTGCTGCAGCAACGGCCCTTCTCCCGGGACGACATTCGAATGCAGCGGCAGGTCCCGCCGTCCGTTATTCACCAGCTTCGTGCGAAGAATCCTTTCCAATACTGGATTCATGACCCTACCTCCTAAATCCTGCCGGAGGCTCCCATGACCTCCTAGTTCCACTGATGGACAACCCGCGACGTGCTGTCACTATGCCCCGACCTACGATCGAGATGCAATCCTAAACGGCCCGTGCCAACCAAGAGCCCTCGCACATCGGCCCTTTGCGTCTTGTCTGTTCCGACCGCCACGCTATCTCGCCGGAATTCTTCTCAATGTAATCCCACAATGATACTGTCCGCTTTGCCCACAGTAGCAATGTCCTCTTCGTTGATAGAC